>DAITPE010000107.1:0-12501 GCA_036833775.1 Pyrinomonadaceae bacterium
TTGCCGCCGCAACAATTAACTCTACCGCTTTTCTTGAATCGCCAAATGCGAGAAAAGTCCCTACATCAGCATTAGCTAATTTATTCAAGGCTTTTGCTATTTGTTCGATCTTATTTCCTGACGGTGAAACTGTTAAAATTGCTCTGGGCGGATTCGGTGAGCCGTCTTCTTCGCTCGTGAAAACGAAAGGTTTTCTTCCGGTTAATTTTTCTACAAAATCTTTTGGGTTGCCGATTGTGGCTGTGCTTGAAATTATTTTTTCTATATTTGAAACCGCTTGAAGTCGTCGTAAAAAATACGACATATTAGTTCCGAAAACTCCTTCGTAAATATGTGCCTCATCTAAAATAATTAATTTTAGACGCTTTAGAAACTCATCAATTTCCTTTAATTTTCGATTACTCATTAACCAAGCGTGAGCGACATCAGGAGTCATTAGAATCAAAGAATTCTTATGTAAGATATTTAATCGTTCTTCAATCGCCACACTTCCATCTATAAAACCAAGAGATAATCCAAGAAAATCAAAAATCTCTTGCCATTTTCTCGTTTGGTCACGAATTAATGCTTTGGCAGGATAGAATGCAATGACTTTTGCTGAAGTATCATATTTCAGAAGGTCTGCGGTTGCCGTCATAAATGCCAGACTTTTACCGGATGAAGTTGACGTTGCCAGACAAATATCCTGTTCATCATCAATGAATTTTCTTATCGCCTCAGCCTGATGTGAGTAAAGTCCGTTTGAGTATTTATTTTTGAGAAAACTAAAAACCTCTTCGTGAAGTTCTGTTGGAACGGGATAAAAATCTGGACTGCGAGAATCAATAAAGTGAGGCTCACTTACTGTGAAACCAATCTCAGTCATAATCCGTTCGACTTTTGCCGTGAGAACATTCAAGCTATGTTCCTGTCGTAAGAATTCAGGTTGCATATATTCAAACTTAAAAAGCGTTACTCACCAATCACATCATCTTTCTTCCGAGTCTTCCGTCTTTCCGCCTTCCACTTTTTCCGAACTGCCGCAACGTCGAATTTGTCGCGTTTGCCGTCGCGCATACTTTCGATCTCAAATTGAACTCTAGCGGCAATCAAACGGTAAGCTTCGGTGTTCGGAACGCCTTTGACCATCTCAAAGAGTTCTTCGTATTCGAGAAAACGTCCGATCTTTGCGCCGATTTCCGCGCCGATCGATTTTTGCGCGGGAATCGTCATTCCTTTCGGGTAGGCTTCAAAAGTTCCCCAAATGTAGATCGGCAAAATTCCGACTTTATCGTTTAACGCCAAATAACCGATGATCGGTTTGAATTCGGCGATTTCGCCCGTCAAACTTCGCGTTCCTTCGGGAAAGATCAAAGTGTTGTAACCCTCACGCAAAATCTGCGTGACGTGGCGTAAAGATTGACGCAAGCTTCCCGTTCGCTCGATCGGCACGAGCGTCGTGAAGTTGTTCATATAAGCACGTTTATATTTCGTGTCGAACCAATAATCAGCCGCCGCGACCGCGACAGTTTGTTCCGCCGCTTCCTTGCCGAGAGCTTTTTTGACCAAACCCGTATCGATGTGCGAAGCGTGATTCGGCGCGACGATGAAATTCGTATGCACGGGAACATTCGATTCGCCTTCGATCTTCGTTTTCAAAACCGTGTCGTAAAGCCGTTCCTGTGCAAAATCGATTACTTGATTTCCGACGCGGCGAATGATCGAAGGAATAAAAATTTCGTCTTCGGTGCGTTCCTGTTTTTTCGGCTCGTCAACGAGTTTTTTTGTTTTATCGACGCGCTGAACCGCCGTAAGAAGCTCGCGGACGGTTTGCACTTCGTTCAAAGTGTCGGGCGAAAGCACACGACCGCCGGCATCTTCGACCGCCGCTTGAAGCTCGACGAACATTAAAGAATCGAAACCTAAATCGGTCAGTTTGTCGTTCAAAGCAACTTCGGAAAGTTCGCGGCTTGAAACTGTTGCGACGATCTTGCGAATCCAAAGCGCGGTGTCGTCGCCTTTCGTGTCAGCAACTTGCTTCGTTTTCTTTTTCGCACGTTCTTCAAGCGTTTTCAGCATTTCGACGACTTGATTTCGCTTCACTTTGCGCGTCGCGGTGCGCGGCAATTCAAACGGCGTTAAATGCAAAACTTTGATGCGCTTGAAAAACGGTAAACCTGCCGAAATTTCGCGGAAATGATCTTCGATCTTTTTGTTTGTTTCACTGCGCGAAAGCGAAATATCTTTTTCGTAATCAGGCACGACAAGCGCGGCAATTTTCTCGCCGCCGTCATCGTCCGGCAAACCGACAACCGACATTTCCTTGATAAATTCGGACTTTCCGTAAATATCTTCGATCTCGTCGGGATAAATATTTTTGCCGTTTGAATCGATTATGACATCTTTGGAACGCCCGACAATATAGAGATTTCCGTCGTCGTCGAGCTTTCCGAGATCGCCCGTTTTCAGCCAGCGATCCTGCAAAACTTCGTTTGTCGCGTCTTCGTTGTTGTAATAACCGAGCATCACGTTTTGCCCGCGCGCGAGAACTTCGCCGACACCGTTTTCATCAGGGTTGTCAATTTTCACTTCAACGCCCGGAAGCGGTTTTCCGACGCTTCCGCGCAGAAGTTTATTGCCCGGACGCGAAACGGTCAAAACCGGCGAAGATTCGGTCAAACCGTAACCTTCGAGCACGTTGAAACCCAAGCCGTGTAAATCTTTCTGAACTTTTTCCGAAAGTGCCGAACCGCCCGAAATCAGATAACGCATTCGTCCGCCCATTCCCTGATGAATCGGGAAAAAGATGATCGGACCCAAGTTAAACGGCGTGTTATCGCGAATCCACGCGTTGAATTCGATGACGTTATCAGCCAAATCGGCAAACCAATCGCCGCGTTCTCTTAACCTCGTTTTAATGCGCCGATGCAGCATTTCCCAGAGCGCGGGAACGCCGACCATTCCCGTTACGCTGCCGTTTTGAATCGCGTGATTCAATTCTTCCGCCGAAAGCTCGTCTAAATATGTGATCTGTGTTCCGTTTGAAAACGGCGTGAGAAATCCCGCCGAAAACTCAAAAGTATGATGAAGCGGCAAAACCGACAAAACGCCGTCGGTCGTGTCCATTTCGAGAACGCTGGAAAGCATCGAGATCATATTGACGAAATTTTTGTGCGAAAGCATCACGGCTTTCGGCGTTCCCGTCGTTCCCGATGTAAAAATAAGCGAAGCGACCGAATTGGACAAAATTTTATTCGGCAAAAGTGATTTTCGCCGCGCTTCTTCTTGTTCGGTCTGCATTTCGAAAACTTCTTCAAACGTCCAAACCGAAACTTCCAATCCGGCTTCTTTTAATTTTTCCGCCAAATCTAAATTTTCATCCGCAAGTTTTGAACTCAAAACGATCGCCGAAGCTTCGCCCGCTTTCGCAAAAGTCACGATTTCTTTGACCGAACTCGCCGGATCGATCGGAATTGCGGTTGCGCCTGTTTTCAAAATCCCGAAATACGACAAACTCCATTCGGGCATATTGTGCGACCACAAAATCACGCGTTTGCCCGATTCGATGCCGTTATGCGCTAAAAATCCGGCGGCGCGATACGTTAATTCTTTCGCGTCTTCGTATGTGTATTGCTCTTTTTTGCCGTTGCGTTCGATCTTCAAAGCGACGCGCGTCGAAAATCTTTTCACGGAAGTATCGAAAAGATCGAGCAAATCCTTGTAAGTGTAAGCGCGTTTTTCGACCTTTTTGAGTTCTTCTTCGAGCGTCGGCAAAACCCATTTCCGCATTCCGGGAAAATGGACGTTCAGCCAATAATCGTACCAATCGAGCTTTTCGGGATACCACGGAAGTAGATTTTTTTCATCTTCCGCGACGAGCGACATCAGCGCGCGCACGTTATCCGAGCGATATTCGTAAGCGTTATCGATCATAAACGGCTTGAACATCGCAAAAGCGTCGATCGTTTCCTGTGTCGTCTGTTCAAATTCTTCGACCGATTTTTTCAAGTCCGTAACGATATTCGACAATCTCCCGCCAGCCCACGTCGGCGCGGCTTTTTCGAGAAAATCGTTCGTGCGTTTCGCCAATTTATTAAGCATCGGCGCGGAAAAACGGTCGTAAGTTTTCTGCGTCACGGGCGTTGCTTCGATCATCGCCGCGACGTTGTTAGCGAGTTTGTTTCCCGTTTCTTTTTTCTTGAAATGTTCGCGTTTGTAAAGCCCGACCAGCCCGACGATGCGTTTCATATCGTTCGGATTCGAATCGCCCGACGACGATTGAAAAACGAGCGGCGGATTGTCGTCGATCAAAGCATTCATCGCCGCGCCCAAAATACAACCCGCAACCATATCGACGGGAATTATATCCAAAACCAATTTTTCATTGACGGGAATTATCGGCTGACCGCGCAAAGCAATTAAAATCAACGGCGCAGTAGTAGTAAAACCTTCGTTCCAACCCGGAAACGGGTAACTTTGCGAAGATTCGACGATCGAGGGGCGAACCAGAGTTTTTACAATATCGTCTTGTTTTGCAATGATTTGCTCCGCCAGAGATTTCGAATAAGTGTAAATATTCGTCCAACCCCAATATTCCGCGCGCGCCGCGCCGAGTTCGGTCGTGCGTTCGCGAATCCACATTTTGCGTTCGCGGAAAATCGCCGATTTCAATTCCGATTCATCGTCGGGATCGCGTCCTTCTTCCTCGAAACGATGCCGCGCGGCTTCGCGGAATTTTGCGATCTGCATCGCGTCGTCGGCTTCCTGACGCGCTTGTTCGCTCAATCTCGCGCAATCTTCGATTTCTTTATCGACATCGAAAGTCGTGCCGACGAGTTCGTTTTTGCGCGGAAAATAGCCGACCACAGGTTCGTTTTCCCAAACCGCGCCCGAACGTTTTCCCGCGACAAAACAAGTCGAAACGTGAACCAGCGTCGGACGTTTCATCATTTTCGCAAGCTTGATGATGTTGTTCGAACCGACAACATTCGTTCGCAAAGCCGATTCGAGCGGCGGATTAAACGTCACGTTTCCCGCGCCGTTGATGATCACGTCCGTGTCAGCCATGATCGTCCGCGCTTCATCTTCCGACATTCCCAAATATTCATTCCCGACATCGCCGTTCACGGGAACGACCTTCGTGCGGATAAAATCTTCAAACCCGTCGCCGTATTTTTCACGCAGCGGATCAAACGTCGGCGAAGTGACGATGCTCGTCCAAAAACGATTTTCCGATTCCCGCGCATCACGCGCCCGCACGGTCGCATAAACGCGCCCGACATTCGGAAAATTATTAAGCAACATCGAAAGCGTCACCTTGCCCACAAAGCCGGTTCCGCCGATAAAAAAGATTTTTTTGTTATTAAATATTTCAGTCGGTGATAATTTCATATTATCGTAAAAACCCGTAATCCTGATTTTGTATTTTTTCAGGAACCATAATCAGTGCCGTTACAATCATCATAAACAACAATGCAATCAAATTTGCACGTGTAACGGAAGTTAAGAAAGGTGTTTCAGAATCTTTTCTTTTAGCTAATTTTGAAACAAACCATTCCTCATAAAAAATCGTTATCATTATCCCAAAAATCAATCCTAAAAAGATGCAAACTATTTTAGCCGTCCAATAAGGTGTTCCGATCTCCGGCGCACCTTTCGCAACAATAAAAGCGAGAGCCGAACCGAATGACATTAAAGCTAAAAAAATCGCTATCAAATTTGTTGCCGCTTTCTGTTTTTCCTTTAAAAAATACTGAGCAGACAATCCTTTTGCAGGAATATATGCTACGAAATACGAAATTAAAAGCAGCGGCAAACAAGCAAACATCGAACTTGGGATCATCGAAGCAAAACCGATTATAGTTGTTGCTATATTTGCTATGAAAATAAATAAAACGGCTTTCCACCAAATTAAACTTTTCTCCAAGAAAGCAAAAGCAACTGACTTTAAAACAACCGTTGCAATCAGCAAATACAAAGATTTAGCAATTGCCCCCGGAAATAGTGCGACTTGTCCGAGCGGAACTGCAGGTTCGCAAGCAGAAATCTGTATTGTCAGAGAAAAAACCAAACCCACCAAAACTAAACTTTTACTGCCGCCGATAAAAAATATCTTCTTCCCTTCAAAAATTTCGGTTGGCGATAATTTCATTCTTCGTTAGCTATCTTAGTTTTTTCTTTAAACTCATCTAACGTTTCTCTCGTAAACCTAGAAAAGTTTATGCAAACATCACAAACGCCTCTTGTATAAGAGAAAGCCAATAGAGCAATTGATTCAAAAAAGACGATTTTTATTAGATCAACTATAATATCAATAGTTTTTCCTTGAAATAAGCAAACTATTAATATACTTTCACATTCTCTTAATGGGGATGGAATTAAAAGAGAGATAATATCTGCAAAGATTATCGCCCCTATTGTGAAAGGAGGAAGGTAAACTAAGTAACTCAATAAAGTTCTCAATGGAATCTTTTTAATCAATCGTATTCTAAAATTTTCTTCTTGTGTTAATTGTTTTTGTTGTAGTAATCCTCCTAATGGCTCATCGCCGTCTCCGGTATTTATAAAAACAAGACTTTGAGCTATTCCGTGATAGACTGTTTCACAAACTTTCTTATCTATTATTTTTAACTCATACTCTTTATAAACGTCTCTTAACAAAGAAACGATAGTTTTATTTTCACGTCTTTGACTGAAAAAATACCAGACCATAATTACTATTAAACAGGCACTACCAACAACAGATAAATCATATGAACTAACTCTAATTCCCAAAACTCCATTGGAAACTACCTGATTTTGAATCCATTGCCCTTTAACTAAATCTTGATTATATGTAGCTCTCGAATCTTTTTCATTCGATATGAATCTTGGTAAATAGGCTATTGATCTATCCCAAGAAAGATATGAATTCCATAATGAGAAAAGTATGGCTGAAGCTACAATAGTCATAACTATAAAGACAAATCTTGATCTTCGGGTTGCTTCTTTAACTCCATCTAATCGAATTTCGATAGCTTTTAGTTCAACTTTATCAATTTTTTCATTTACTTCCGGTTTTATTTGCGTCTGTAAATCACTTACCGGCTTAAGCAAATCATTATTTTCTTTGTTTTGTGTCATAGCAAAAATCTCCTTATTATGGGTTTAATTTGATTCTTGCCCAACTGATAAACTTCATACTGTGGGCGTATTTGTAAAACTCAAAAATATTACTCAAAATTGTTTAATCGCTTACATTACAAAGCCCGATCATCGGTTGATGGAGCATTGAAATTTCGGCGTTTCTGCCCACGTAGCTTTTTGCCATTGCGATCGCTTCGGTCAGATTGTCGGCGCGTTCCCAGCCGAGCATTGCGGGGACGTGCGCGTTTTCTGCGCCGGCGACGATGACTTTGCCGACGTGCTGGCGACCGTTTTCGCCCCAATACCACATAAAAAAGGCATGTGCGCCGTGATAGGCGTTGCCGCGCCGATACATTTCGACGTAAGCCGGATTTTCGGCAAATTCGCGTTCGTATTTTTCGCGCAGGTAAAAAGCGTCGCGCGATTCGGGCAAAAGTCGATGGAAAAATTCGATGTAACTCGGATGAAATTTCGGGTCAAATTCGTCGAAACACGGATGCGTAATGATCATCACGCCGCCTTTTCGCAAAAGCGGTTTGTTGCGATACATATTGAAATGATACCCGAGCGCCATCACCTGCACGAGAATCGGGTTCAAGGCTGAATAGACGTTATACGGCGAAATATCGGGAATGCCCGAGATCAAAATGTCGCACTGACCTTTGACCGGAATTTCGTATTGTCTGTAATTCAGTTCGAGAATTTTTTCGTGAACTTTTTCCGTCTCGCCCGCAAAACAGCCGATCAATTCGTATTGCGCCGGAATCGCGTGAAGCATTTTGCGGCGGGCGATGCGCGGCAGATTTGAAAACGTCCGCTTCATCACTTCCCATTTCATACGGTCGGCAAACGAAAATTCATCTTCGTTGCGCGTCAAAATGTCGTAACCTTCGGGAAACATACGGTTGTTGATCGCCGTTTCGATGTGAAAGACGTTGCAATGCTCATCAACCAACTTTCCTAATTTTATAACTTTATGATTGAGCGCAGATTTCGGCGGGTCCATATACGAATCCGAATCGCGGATCGTCTGCGGTTCGTGATGCTGGCGCAGAGATTCGTAATCGCACAGACCGACCGCGACCGATTTATGTCCGCCGTCCATCGGCACGAGATTGATATTTAAGTAGATCAAAATATCGCTTTCGATCGCGCGTTTGTTGACGCGAAGCGGTTCGTCATGGCGCGTGTAGCCGATCGTCACGAGATTTTCGTCGTCTTCCGCGTCGTGATTGTAATAGCGTTCGGGATAAAATTCGTTGAAAATATCCGAGCCGACCATTCTTTCCATTTCCCAAGCCGTCATTTTGCGGTGCAGAGAATTGGCGATGATCAAATGCACGTCGTCAACGCCGTTTGCCGCGCACATATCAAGCACGACTTCAAGCATCGTCTGGCGCAGATCGGGTGTCTGCATCGGCGGCAGCGGCAGTGAAATATCGTCCATCGCGATCGTCACGCGCATTCCCGGTTCTAATTGGGCGTAAAGCGGTTTCGCATCGATCGGATGATTGATCGCGTAACGAATTGCCGCTTCCCGATTCGGCAAACCTTTGATCGGCGGATTCGGATAAATCACGCGCGTCCCGATCGGCAGATCGTTAATAATAAAATCCTCGCCGTTCGGCATAATACGCGGTGCGCTGTCTTTATCGATGTAAACTATTGATTCGTGTGTTTTTCTGCGTAATTGCAAAGCCATATAAATTGTATTTTTTTTGTTTTTAATGATGACACTAGAATTAGTTAGTCTTGTCATCGTCAAATTCTAGAAATTCTTCTTTTGTAATACAAAAATCACCGTAAAAGGTAACTAGAAGTAGAAAGACACCAGTTCCTAACACATACCACCATTTGATTAGCTGATTTTGCCAAACACCTAACATTTTAGTGAATAAAGGAATTATTATGAATAGGTAGCTTGAGCAATATAAATAGTTTAATAATGAAAAAGTTGAATCCATATCTTTTTGTCTTATTTCATTACTTGCTCTTCTTTTTCTTCTTGCTTTTTTCAGTTGATATAAATTATCTTTTCTTCCATTAAATTTTATTGAAAGTCGATTAAAAAGTGCGTCTAAAACAGTATGATGGATTGAATACATAGTTAATCCGATAATTATTGCAATAACGAGAAATGCCCAAGGAAATGATTTGACAAATTCATTCAATTTTTCACTTGTCGGTATTTCTGCAATCAATAAAATTAACAATCCAATAAATCCTGAAGCTGTGTATCGAATTATTATTCCTACATATTCAACGACTTCTTTTAAAGTTTCAGCTACTGCACCTTTCTTTTCATCTGCCATATAAATTTAGCTTTCTAAATGAAATCTTTCAAAAAAAGAATAATTAAATAAAAATGGTAACTGTGGATAATCTTATTAATTTTCTTAAACACTCAAAAACAATTTGCCTGCGTAATCAATCAAACCCAATTTTACGTGATTAAAATGATCTACTCTTCCCAGGGATTCAAAATCGTTACTTGCGAATTTTGAAAATTTTTGACGTTTCGCGTAACTAAAATCTGTTGATGATGCAGCGCAGTCGCTTCTATCAGCGAATCGAAAGACGGTCTGATGATGCCTTTTGTCTTTAAATCAGCACTCATTTTTGCCCACGTTGTCATCAATTTACTGTTTATATCGAGAATCCGTCCTTGAAAATTCGGCACGAGTTCGTCGAACAACCAAGTTTCCAATAATGTTCGTTTTCTGCTTGCAGGCAACTGATAAATTCCCTTTTCAATTTCCGCGATCGTTACAATGCTTAAAAAAAGCGTTTTTTCGTTTTGTAACTGAAACCAGCTTAAAACATTCTCGTTCGGCTGAACGGCGACCATTTCGGAAATCGTGCAAGTGTCGAGCAAATAAGCCACGCGTTTATTCTCCGAAACCGAATTCGCGCGGCGGATCGCTCTGCCTGCTGAGATCGAGTTCTTCACCGACAAGCGGACTCGAACGCAGAAGTTCGACCAAACTCGGCTTTTCCGCTTTTAACTTTTTCCAATCTTCGATCGAAACGACAACCGCAACTTCGCGGTCGTTTCGGCGAATAATCTGCGGTTCGCCTTTTTCCGCGAGACGAATCAAACTGCTCAAATTATTCTTTGCATCTTTCACCGTATGCGACATTTTCCACCTCCGAAAAACAAACTTGGCTACTTAGCCATTATAAATATTTTCGCTTCAAAATCGAATGATGCAAAGCCTTAAATTTTACTTCAAATCCTTGTCAAAACCTTTCACCGCTTCCAAAATCGTTTCGACTGCGTGAACGTAAAATTCTTGGTTTATTTTGGCAAAATCGTCGGTCGGTTTGTGGTAATCTTCGTGATCTTCGACACCGAAATAAATGAACGGGATTTTTGCCGCGTGAAACGAGCCGTGATCGGATTGATTTGTCCAATCGTCGCGCTTTTGTTCGGGGTTGTCGTGTCCGAGCAGTAATTTCACTTTTGCATCTTTCGCCAGATTTTCAAGCAGCGGTTTTAATTGCGGATTATGATATGTTCCCGAAGCGTAAAGTTCGTTTTTGTCGTTGTGCGCGATCATATCCATATTGATGTTCAAGATAATTTTTTCCTTCGCAACGGGCGGCGATTCGACGAATTTTTTGCTTCCGCGCAAGCCCGATTCTTCGCCGTCGAAAGCCGCGAAAATTATCGTGTGAAGCGGTTTATGTTTCGACAAATATTCGGCAAACGCGAAAAGTGCTGAAGTTCCCGAAGCGTTGTCGTCCGCGCCGTTGTAAATCTCGCCGTCGTGCATTCCGACGTGATCGTAATGAGCCGAAACGACGATGTATTTGTCTTTATATTTCGTGCCTTCGATAAATCCTAAAACATTCGTTCCATTAAACTTTTTTCCCGCACGACTTGAAAATTCAAAAGGATGTAAATAACTTTCGCCAAAAGGTTTAATTCCCGTTTCGGTAAATCTCGAAACGACATATTTCCGCGCTTTTTCGCCGCCTTCCGTGCCGATTCCGCGTCCCTGCATATCGTCCGCCGAAAGCGTTTCGATGTCCTTCAAAAGTTTCTCGGCGTTGATGACTTTTGATTTCGGCGGAACGGAAGATTTCTGCGCCAAAACGGGCAAAAAAACTAAAACTAAAATGATTGAAAATAAAACTGATTTCATAAAAGGCTTGAACTAATCTAAATAAAAAAGTTCTCGAATTCTCCCGATTCTTTTTTGCACACAATAACAATACTCGCGAGTTTGAATTCGTTTTTGGAAATATCCTTATTCCAGTGTGTAACCAACTCTATTCGACTTCCGTTTTCTTCTAATTTTTCCAACTTAACACTGTATTCATGATCAACATTCAGTCCTGCAAGTGCAAAATCTATTTCGCTTTCTTGAAAATTCAGTGTTGCGTCAACAGTTTTCATTTTTTCGACTAATGAACCTATCGAATTTACAAATTCCTGTTCGGTCATTCTTGATTTTAAGGAAGATGAACTTTGGTTATAAATTTGAATCCAATCGTTATCCTTCAATTGTTTATGAAACTTCTGAATTTGCTGCTCAGTGACCTGCTTTTTACTCAATATATTTGTACAACTAAGATTGAAACAAATTAAGAAAAATATAACTGTCCAAAATCTTCCAAATTTCATAACTTTTGTACCTTATTTCAAATCTAAAATTGCCCAATCGTGCTGTGTGGCGGTTTGTTTAAGGCGAAAATCGGGATTGACGGCGACCGGATGACCGACGATCGAAAGCATCGGCAAATCGGAAATCGAATCCGAATAAGCGTAAGATTCGCTTAAATTTATGTCGTTCTTTTCGGCATATTCGCGCATCCATTTCGCTTTTGTCGCGCTTGCCATTACGGGCGGCAAAATTCTGCCCGTCGCGTAACCGTTGACGAATTCCAATCGGTTCGAAACAAAATCGTCGATGCCAAGATATTCGCACAAACGGTCAACCGTAAAATCGAGTGCGCCTGTGATTACGATCTGTTTTTGCCCGATCTTTTTACTTTGTGCGATCAATTCGCGTGTGCCGGGATAAATCGCGGGTTTTAGAACTTCTTCAAACAATTCTTCCGAAAAATAGCGCAGACGGTCTTGCGATTCGCCCGCGTAAGATTGAAAGAAAAATTCGTTAAAAACATTGCGCGAATACAGATCCGTCACGCCGAAAAGCGGAAGTTTGGCGAGCGTTCCGACGCTCTTTTTGATGGTTGTAAAAAAACCTTGCTGGCGACGCGAATAGAACGCGAGCGTATGCACGAGATTCGTGCTCACGAGTGTGCCTTCGAGATCATAAAAAGCCGCCGCTTGACCGTTATTTTTCATTACGCTTTATTTTGCAAAAATTTAGATAGACTTTTTTTTATATAAAGACATAGAATATAACAAAATTTCGACAAATTGGG
>DAITPE010000108.1:0-12408 GCA_036833775.1 Pyrinomonadaceae bacterium
ACGCTTAAACCTTGTGTTTGCAAGTTTTCGATTGTTGCAGTTTTATCTGAAGGAAGCGCATTTGAAACGAATTCGTCCGCACCGATTTGTTTTGCGGCAAATTCGACGGTCGCTTTTGCGTCGCCTGACACGATCATCGTTTTTATTCTGCGTTCCTTCAAATTTGCGACGATTTCTTTTGCTTCCGCTTTGATAACGTCGCCGAACGCCAACGCGCCTTTGATTTTTCCGTCAACGCCGAAATATGCAACGGTTTTGCCCGAATTTTCCCAATCTTCGACTTTTTCGAAAAGGGAATTTTCAATCGTTTCCGAATTTGAAGCGAGAAGTTTGTTGCCGATGAAAATGCTTTTTCCGTCAACTTTTCCCGTGATTCCCAAACCTTTTTCGATCGAAATATTTTCGGCTGATTTTGTTTCTGTCAATCTTTCGTCGGCAAATTTAACGAGCGCAGAACCAAGCGGATGTTCGGAAAATCTTTCGACCGCTGACAAAAGCGGAAGGTATTCATTTTCATAGGTTTCGCGTTCATTTTTATTATTTGAAACAGTGAAATTATTCGTCCCGATTCCTACGAAAGCGAGCGATTTATCTTGAACTTTTGAAACGAGCGCAACGTCAACGAGTTCAAAATTTCCTTCAGTGATCGTTCCTGTTTTGTCGAAAATTACAACATCTAAATGTCGAATTTTTTCCAAAACGCTGCTGTCGCTCACCAAAATTCCTTGTCCCGAAGCGTTGCCGACCGCCGCTGTAATTGCCAAAGGCGTTGCAAGCCCGAGCGCGCACGGACAAGCGATAACGAGAATCGTGATCGAGCGCATCAAGGCTTCGTCCATCGCAGTAAAACCGAAACCGTAAGAAATCGCAAACGCCAAAATTGCGACGACGATGACGCTCGGAACAAAGATTTTCGAGATTTTATCAACCGTTCTTTCGAGTTCGGAACGCGAACTGATCGCGCTTTCGACTAATTTGATGATCTGCGAAAGCGTTGTATCGTTTCCGACTTTGGTGGCTTTGACGTGAATTACGTTTGAAATATTAAGGCTTCCCGAAACGACTTCATTATTGATTTCTTTATTAATTGGATTCGATTCGCCCGTCAGAAGCGATTCGTCCGTATGCGTGTATCCTTCAATAATAACGCCGTCGGCAGGAATTCTTTCTCCGGCTTTGACGACGAAAATATCTTCTTCGTTTAAAGCATCGATCGAAACGAAACGCTCGGCGTTATCGACAAAAAGCCGCACTTTTTTCGGCATCAAACGATAAAGCATCGAAATCGCCTGCGTCGTCCGTTCTTTCGCGGCTTTTTCCATCATTTTGCCGAGCAAAACGAGCGTTACGATCGCTGCCGCCGTGTCGAAATAAATGTGCGTTTCGCCGCGAAAAGCCTGAATCGAACTGTAAACGTATGCCGCGAGAATTCCGGTCGCGAGCAGCGTTTCCATCCGAATCGTTTTATTTAAAAGTCCGGTCCAAGCTAAGTTTAGAATCGGTTTTGCCGAATAAAAAACGACCGGCGCGGCGAGAATCATTAAAATAAACGGAAAAAGTGCTTTGATGCTCGGCGAGATTTCTTCAAAATATCCGACGTAAAGCGGCACGCTCAGCGTCATAATATTCATCCATAAAAATCCGGCGACGCCAACGCGCAGATTCATATCGCGCCATTCGGCTTTGGAAGTTTCGTTGTCGGGATCGAATTCGCTCGCTTTGTAGCCGAGCTTTTCGATGCGTTTCGTTAAAGTTTCGGGCGGAATAAATTGCGGACAATATTTTACTTTGACGAGATCGGACGCGAAAAATGCTTCGGCGGAAACAACGCCGCGTTCGTTTTTCAAGCTGTGTTCGATCAGCCAACTGCAAGCCGAACACCACATTCCCGAAACGTGCAGAAGCGTTTCTTTCGTCGGTGCATCGGGCGGAATTTCGGGAAGTTTTTCGTTTTCTTGACGATTTGAAATTAATCCAAGCGCGAGACTTTGTTTGAAAATCTCACTTTCGCGAATGTTCGCACCGCTTTCGATAACGCCGCTTTCGGTCAAAATCGTGTAAACATTCAAACAACCGAGACAGCAAAATTCTTTTTCTTCACCGTTAAAGGCTTGCGAAAAGGGATTTCGCCCGACGCTCAGACTGCACAGAGCGCACAGTGTTTCAGGGGTGGAGTTTTTCATAGTTTTCAAGAAATGAAAGCAAAGAAAATTCTGCTTTCATTTCGGTTTTTAATAATGATGCGAATCGCTTTGCGACTGCACCGGATTTCCTTTTTCGTCTAGAAAGATCGGGTTTGCTTGTTTTGCGATAAAATAGACTGTGATCAAAATTGCGATAAACACCACCATTATTCCACCTAGCAAATATGGAAAAAATCCCTTCTTTTTCTGCATTATTTAGTCTCCTTTTCCAACGGCATTATAAAAGTTTCTTGAAACGTATCTGTTGTATTTTCTGGGTTTGCAACGCTCGTGATTTCAAAATGATTGACTTCCGTCGGCAAACTTTTCGCCGGAACCGAAATCTCGAATTCTTGCTGAATCGAATCTCCGGCTTTGATCTCGATTTCGTTTGAAGGAAGCGAAAATTTTGCGTCGGGCAAATTTGCGATCGATAAACTTACGGTCGAATCTTTCTTGCCGCGATTGGCGATCGTCATTCTGAATGTGTTGTAAACGCGGTTGTCGTCGCCGATCCGGTAAAGCGTTGCGCGATTTGGCGCGACCGTGACCATCACGCTGTGACGCATCGAAAAAGCGGTCAAAAGCGCGACGGCGTAAATGAAAATAATTGCAAAAACGGCAAATCTTTTTGCGTCGCGCAAACCGAAACGCTGAAAAAATGTCGCTTTTTTGTCGCCCAAAACTTCGCCTTTTTCGCCCCAAGCGTATTGAATCAGCGAATCTTTGCCGAATTTGCCCATGATCAATTTGCAGGCATCGACGCATTCACCGCAGTGAATACATTCGATCTGGTAAGCCGAATCGCGGATGTCGATTCCCATGTGGCAAACGCGCACGCATTTTTTGCATTCGACGCAGATTTCTTCCGGGTCGCGGTAATCGACGACGAGCGTTTCTTTATCGCCCAAAATTCCTTGCAAATATCCGTAAGGACAAACCGTTGTGCAAAATTTTTGTCGCAAAAACGCGAAATCGACAAAAGTTATCAAAGTTACAACGGCTCCGGCAATTCCGCCGACCGTGACCAAATCGAACGACATCAAACGCCAAAAAAGATCGCGCGGTTCGATAAAATACGAAATAAAAACAAAAGCCAGAAAAACCGAAACGATTCCTAAAACTGCATAAACCGCGATTCGATTCATCCAATTTCGTGAGTTGATGCTGTATTTTGCAAAATTTTTGTTGATATAAGTTCTGACTTTTTCTTCGAGATTGATCGCGGCTTCGCTGAAGATCATTTGCGGGCAAAGATAGCCGCAGTAAATTCTGCCGTAAAGCATCGAAGCGGCGGCGACGACAAACATCAAAAACAGCATCGAGAAAAAGATCGTTGCAAATTCATTGATCCAAAATTCGAATCCCGCGAAATAAAATCGCTGGCGCGGAATGTCGAAGCGCATAAAATTAGAAAAGGGAAGAGCGACAAAGACAAGAAAACAGAGCAGATGAATGATTCGTCTGAGTTTATGCCAGTTATATTTTTCGAGTTGAAAATCTTTATTTACGACCGGAAGTTTCTTTCTGACCTTCGGGACTTTTTTGTCCGAATTGGTAATTTTTCCCGTAACAACTGCGGAATTTTTCGCGGTTGTTGAGCCTTCGCCTAACATTTTTTTAATTCCTCAAAATTCTGTAAAAATTAATGCCTGTGGCAAGCAGGAACTTCGGAATCTTGAGTAGAATTATTTTGTGCAGATGCCATCATCGGCATAATTCCGCGTGTTACCAGAAACAAACCGAGCAGTAAAACGCTGACTGCGGCGAGCTTATTTCCCCAACGGCTAAGCTTTAAACTAAACGCGGATGAAAAGATTCCGATTGCCAAAAGCGATCCTGCTGTTCCTAAACCAAAGGCAATCATGGTCATTGCACCTGCAAGCATCGTGCCTGTCGCCATTGCTTTGAACAAAGCCGCGTAAATCAAACCGCACGGCATAAAACCGAGAATCAGTCCGAGCGAAAATTTACTGCCGATCGTAGTTGAAGAAATCCGCCTCCCGAGAGGTCGCAGAAATTTTTGCGTGTAAATGAGCGGATTGAATTTTTGCAGTTTTTTTATCGGGATCAGATCGAGCATGATAATTCCTGCGATCACCATTAAAACGCCTGCAACGATGGCGGCGACGTTTTCATATCCGGCAAGTTGTCCGAGAAAACCGACCGTTCCGCCGAACAATCCGGCAACGATTCCGAGCAAAGCGTAAGTGATGATCCTGCCTGCATTATATGAAAGATGCGCGAAAATCTGCTGTGAAAATTTACGCGCACCGAGCGGCAAGCTATAAGACAAAACGAGCGGTCCGCACATCTGCACGCAATGCAGACTGCTGACCAAGCCCAATGTAAAAATTAAATAAAATTCCCATGCAGACATAGTTTTTCCTTAATAAAGTTCGATAATTTCTACTTCGCTGCTGCCTTCTTTGAAAATATGAAGACGTTTGAGCGGCGGTGCATATACATGAACGGTAAGCGAATTTTGTGCCGAAGTGTTTTTCAAATGATGAATGTCAGGTTCGCCGACCGAAGTCATCATTCCTTTTGTCGCTTCGAGTTGTTCGCCTTTACGGATTTTCATATCTTCGTCCCAATGAAATTTCGTTTCGACGATCGAACCTTCAAAAACGCGCACAACGCCGTGTGAACCGTCGTGATCGTGAATCAAACTTTCTTGTTCGGGAATCCAACCCAAAACTAAAATTTCGACGAAGTCATTGCGGAAAACGAGATTTCGCATATATTTTTCCTCGCTGAAACGGCGATACGGTTCAAATTCTTCGTTTGTAAAATTTGCTTCGCCAAGCCAGCCGCAAATGTCGGGTAGCGAAGGCGTTTGGTGACATTCGCTGAATTTTTCGATCAAAAATTTGAAACCCGACATTTCATATTTTTCTGCAACGGCGTTTTCTGAATTCATATTTCTTTCAAAAATTCATGAACGCGGATATTTGATTCTTTCAAGCTCTCGTCAATAACTAAATCGAAACAAAATATCCGCGTTCAAAGTTTGGCTAAATTATGCAGAATCTTTGCTTTACGGCGCAGATTCGGAATTGTATTTGATCTTCGGATTCGGCGCGGGAATCGTCACACATTCGCGGTAAAATTCAAATCGTTTCATCTGAATCGCGTGCGTCGGACAGCGCGAAGCGCACATCGCACAACGAATACAGGTTGATTCGTCTTTGAGCATCAAACCGCCTGCCTGCATCAATTCCTCGTCCGTATAACCTTTCAGATCGTCTTCGGTAATGCCGAGTGAATCGGAAGCGATCTGCATCAAATAATCGTCCGAGCGAACCTGATTCAAACCGACGAGTTTGATCAGATTTTCCGGGCAAACATCGACGCAACCGTTGCAGGCAATACAGATAGAAGTATCGAAAACCGTGTTGACATTACAGCGCAAACATCTTGCCGCTTGTTTTCTGGCTTCCTTTTCGCTGTAATTTATCTCGACGATTTCATTTGAAGAAGCACGAATTTCGCTGTCGAGTGCGGGCGGAAGTTGTCGTTTGAACTGATCCCAACCGTCAACCATCGTGTAATCGGCAGGCAGCCAGCGCTTGCGAACAACGACATCGGTGCGCGTTTGTCTCAAATAATCGTGCATCGAACGCGCCGCGATCTGTGCCGAAGCGATCGCGTGAATGAATAGCCGCGCACCGTGCGCCACGTCGCCGCACGCGAAAATGTCGGGCGCGGTCGTTTGATAGGTTTCGGGATCGATTTTCACCAGACCGTTTTCCGTTTCAACGCCGTCTTCGGGACTTAAAAACGAAAGATCGGAAGTTTGACCGATGGCAAAGAAAATCGTGTCGGCTTTGATGTCTTCGACTTGAGTTTCATCGAATTTCGGTGAAAATTTGCCGTTTTCATCAAAAACCGAAGTACATTTCATCGTTCGCAAACCCGTGACATAACCTTCTTCGTTCAAGATCATACGCGGTCCGCGTCCGTCGTGAAGCTTGATTCCTTCTTCTTCGCCTTCGTCGATTTCGATCACGTCGGCGGGCATTTCGTGACGGCGTTCGAGACAGACGACGTGGACTTCCTTGTCGCCGCTCATTCTTAAAGCCGTTCGCGCAACGTCATAAGCAACGGTTTCGTTGCGTTCCATATCGGATTTTGCATCGCCGAACGGAATTTTGGTCGGACGAACTGCCGAACGCGCCACATCGTAAGCCACGTTTCCGCCGCCGATCACGACGATCTTTTTGCCGATTTCCATCGGTTTCCCTTCGTTGTATGAACGCAGAAAATCCAAACCGTCGAAAACTTGTGGCAAATCCGCGCCTTCAATCGGTATCTTACGACCTTTCTGCAAACCGATTCCGATAAAGATGGCTTTGTAGCCTTCTTTTCGCAGACTTGCGATCGTAAAATCCCGTCCGAGCCTCATATTGCATTTCAATTCCACCCCCATAGAAAGAATTGCATCTATTTCGGCTCGGACGAGTTCTCGCGGAAGACGGTAGATCGGAACACCTGCCGTCAACATACCGCCCGGTTCTGAGTAAGCTTCGAAAACCGTAACTTTATAGCCGAGTTGAATTAGGTCGTGAGCGACCGTCAATCCGGCAACACCTGCACCGACCACGGCGATTCTTTCGCCGTCGCCTTTTTCGGGCGGAAGCATTTTCGTGTTGCAGCCTTCTTTGTAAAATGTGAAATCGCCCGTTTCGGGTCCGTATTGTTCGTTGACGAAACGCTTTAACGCGCGAATTGTGATCGGCGTGTCGAGCGAGCCGCGACGGCAATTTGCTTCGCACGGTGCACCGCAAACTCGTCCGCAAATCGATGCGAACGGGTTTGTGGCGCGAGCGATTTTATATGCGTCGAGATCGCGTCCTTCGGCAATCGCCGTCACGTATCCGCACGCGTTCGTGTGAACCGGACACGCATCCTGACATTTGACCATTTTCATCCAATAGTCAGCGTCTTTTTGATCTACTACTTCAAATTGTAAAGTGTCTTCACTCATGGTGACCTTTTGTTAATCGCGGAATTTTTTAAATGCAAAAGCGATCAGGATTGCAGCATAAATTAAACCGAGTGCGGCGACGAAATACATAAAACCGTCTGCCGTTCCGGTCACTTTGTTAAAGGCTTCGACGAGCGGACCACGATCGGCGTGTGTCGTTTCGCCGTTTCTGTAAACGATCAAATATGTCACGCAGCTTAGCGAAATCACGATAAACGCAAATTTCAGAAAAATCGGCGCGTCCGTTCCTTTGCGTTCGGTAATCCAACCGTCGGCATATTCTTTAAGTTCATTGTTATCTTTGTTTTCTTCCATAATCGCCTCCCATTTCGTCATCGAGCATTCTAAATTTCACGTCTTCGCTTGCTTTGCCCCAATAGCCGTCTTTGTAACTTTTCACAAAGAAAAATCCGGCACCGACAAAAACTATGAAGAAGAAAAAATATGCAAAATAAACGCTTGGATATGTGTAATCTGTCATAAATTTGGTAATTCGTTCTTTGTCCTTAGTCCTTCGTTCGTCGTTTTTAAGCAACGGACAAATGACCAAGAACAAAGGACAAAACACTATTTTTCGTAATCGTTATCAGGTCGCCAATTTTTGTCACGTCCGAGCGTTTGAATATAAGCAACCATTGCTTTAAATTCTTCGGGATTGTCGGCAATCCACGGAAACGGCGGCATAATCGAACCCGGAACTAAATCTGCGGGATTGCGAAAATGCGCTTTGTGCCATTGTTCGTTGTATTTGCCGCCGACTCTTGCGAGATCGGGACCTGTGCGTTTTGTTCCAAACATATGCGGAGCGTCGTAAACGAATTCATCCGGCGTTGAGATCGGTGCGTCAACTCCGCGCCAACCGTAGCGTTTCGTGTCCGCCAAAATCGTGCGGATTTGTTGCGTGTGACAATACCAACAACCTTCACGAACGTAGATTTTTCTGCCTTTTTGCTCCAAATCGGTTAAAGGAACGAGTTTTCCAGTTACGCCTTTGCTCGGATCGGAATTTTCAAAAGGTTTCGACCAGCTCGCGTCGAGTAAAGGCGGAACGACAGTCGTTAAAATTCCGCCGATAAAAAACAATGCCAATGCCGCTGCCACGAAAAATGGTGCGCTGTAATCTGCTTTGTGTAACATAATTTCCTCCGTTTGCGGTTGTGTAAAACGAACTTCAGTTTGTTTTGATTTCGACAAACTGAAGTTCGTCAGACATTTAAGCTACCGCAACATTCGCCTCCATTTGTTCACCTTTCGGTCCCAAGATCGTTGCCAGAATGTTGTAGGCAAAAGTGATGATTCCGCCAAACATCAGGAAGCCCGAACCGAGACGAACGTGCCAAACAGGTTTGAGCGCGACGACCGTATCGATGAACGGAATTGCGGGATTATTCCATTGCCAGCCTTGCCAGAAACCGCCAAGCCAAAGCGTCACGAAAAATCCCAAACCGCCGATCAGGAAAAGCCAAAAACTCCAATTTGCCAAAGCTTCCGAATATAATTTCGTTTTGAAAATGAGCGGAACAACGTGATAAGTTCCCGCGATCGCAAAGAACGAAAACGCGCCGAGAACCGCCATGTGAGCGTGTCCGGGAATCCAATCTGTTTTTGAAACGATCGCGTTGACCGCTCGCAAACTATGCATCGGACCTTGGAAACAAGTTAAAAGATAAAAGACAACGCCCGACATCAAGAATTTCAACGAAACATTTTCACGAAGCTGATGCCATTGACCGCGCATTGTCGTGAAAAAGTTGTAAACCGCTGCCCAAACCGGAATCAAAAGCATTACCGAAAACACGATCGTGATCGTTTGTAGCCATTGCGAGATCGGTCCGTGAAGCATATGGTGTGCGCCTGTCCAAACGTAAACAAAAGCGAGCGACCAGAACCCGATCATCGAGAGTTTATGGCTATAAAGCGGATTGTTCGAGACCTTCGGGATGAAATAATAAGCAATCGCCAAGCCGACCGGAGTAAAGATCAAACCGACCGCATTGTGAACATACATCCAGTTCAAGTTTGCTTGATTAACGCCTGTCGTAAATAATGTCGCAAAGTTTCCCGTCAGATAAACGAATGCCGTCCAGAGAATCGTTCCCATCGCATACCAAAGCGAAACATACATCGCGTTGTATTTGCGTGTGGCGATCGTTCCGAAAATATTCGCGCCGAACATAATCCACGCAACGACTACGCCAACATCCAAAAGTGTCGGAAGTTCGGCATATTCCAAACCTTGATTCCAGCCCATCACGAGCGAAACGACCGCGCCGAGAATGATCGCATTCCAGAGAATTCCGGTCGCAATGCCGAGTTTCTCGCTCCATAATTTCACGCCGCACAAACGCGGGACGACGTAAAACATCAATCCCATATCAGCCGCCAATAGCCAGCCGAAAAGCATTCCGTTGACGTGCAGCGGACGCATACGTCCGTAAGTTAGATATTGAACGCTGCCGAGAAATGACGGCATCGAAAATTTTGCCGCAATGATCAGTGCGACGATTCCGACGATCACGAAATACGAAACCGAACTCGCAATAAAGATTTTTGCGGTCGTATCTTCGTGAATCGAATCAGAACGCTTCGCGTCCGGTGCAACCGGCGTTTCACCTACGTTCTGAATTGTTTCTTGTTTTTGCATAATAGCCTCCGGTCTTTTGTTAATGGCTTGAAATATAATAGTTTGCAGCCACTAAGCCCTGTTTATTTTTATTCAAATTTCTAATGTAATTAACTAAATCTCCCACGTCTTCTTTCGATAATCCGTAATCCATCCACGGCGGCATTGCCGTTCCCTGAACACCGTAAAGAATCGATTCAAACAATCTTCGGTCATTTGTTTTGGTCACAAATTCAGAGTTCAGCAAATTGCGCGGACGCGGCACAATATCGAGCGAATTCGGACCTTTGCCGTCCGCTTTACGTCCGTGACAGCCCGTGCAGCGTTGCAAATAAATGCTTTCGCCGCGAGCAATAGATTCATCGGTCATCGGAATCGGATTTTGTTCGGGAACGTCACGCTGTTTGATCTCGGTGCGTGCTTCCTTCGTAAAGTTTTGATTTATGTAATCGAGCACGCTTTTCACTTGCTGATCGTTCAAAACTTTTGCCCACGCAGGCATCGAAGTTCCCGGAACGCCCGTTTTTATCGAAGTCATCAAGCGTTCTTCGGTTTTGCTGTTCATAAATCCGGCATTCGTGAAATCACGCGGATACGGATCGAGATAAGTTGCGATCTGTCCGTGTCCGTCGCCTTTTTCGCCGTGACAGCGCATACAGAGATTCTGATAAATTTCCTGTCCGCTATTGAGCGAAGGAACTTTATTCTGCGCCAACAAATAAGCCGACAATGCTTTGAATTCGGGTTCGGGAAAACCGAACGACGGCATATTCGAATCGGGAACGACCGACCGTGGATTTTTGAAATGCGCGATCAGCCAAGGCTCTTCTTTCATCAAACCTTCAAACGAAAGATCGGGCGCGATTCCGCCGTCCATTTCGCCCATTTTGTGGCAAGCGGCGCAAGCGCGTTCGGTGAAAAGCTGTTGTCCGTGCGCGGCGGAAGTATCCGTATTTACTGCAACGGGCTGTGTTCCGTCGGTCGGCTGAACGATAGCCGAATTCGAGGTCGGTTTTTTCAAAGTTGCACGATAACGATCGAGCGTTGTTTCCGCGTAATTGAATCCGCGACGGCTTTTTAAGAAAATTGCGAGCGATTTAATTTCTTCTTCCGTTAAGTTAAACTTCGGCATAAATGAAGTTGCGCTGTTTGCGCGCGGATCGACGATCGATTCGTAAATGTAGTCGATCTTCCATTTTTTGCCGACGTCGGTTAATTCGGGTCCGAGCGTTCCGTTGGAAATTCCTTCGATCTTATGACAGCCGTAACAGTTTTTGGCTTGGAAAAGCTCGCGACCTTTGTTGACGGTCGGTGTCGATTTGAAATTCTTTTCCGTGTGACATTGAGCGCAGTTGGCTTCCATATATTCTTTGCCTTTCAATTTGTCTTTGAAATCTGCGCGCCAATTTTCCTGTGTGACATAACCCGTCAAAGGATCGTTCCAAAATTCGTCTTCGCCGTGTGCGTAAAATTCGGTCAAGCCGCGTCCTTGCCCGTCGTGACAAACCGTGCAACCCATATCCGAGAATTTGTGACGGCGTTCCCAGCGTCCGTCAACTTGTTTGTCGCCGAGAGCTTCGGAATAAGGGTGTGTTTTATACGGATGCGGTGCGCCGAGAAAGCGCGGGTCGTCCGACGCAATATGGCACGTCGTGCATCGATCGACCCGCTCATTGCCGAACTGCGTCACCATTATTTGTTCGATCTTCGGGCTGCGTCCGGCGAAAGCTTCTTTTTCCGCATCGTTTTTTGCCAAGGTTTTTGCTTGGTCAAAGTAAGACTGCTGGTAATTTTCCCACTTATGGAAAAATTGCTGATAAAATACGAATCCGTGAACCGCTAAAATTGCGATACTTGCAATTGCTAATGATAATCTCATTTTCATAGCATCAATTCCTCAAACTTCCCCTAGAAAGGCGAGACAAACTCCCAGTTTTGACCACGGAAAAATGTTCCGATAATGATTAAAATGATGTTCACCACGACGAAGGTCAAAAACAGAGTGTTTGCCAACAAGCGTTCTTTCGCAAACCATTTTCCGACGCCTTTTGTGCCGCGATCCAAATAAGGCGCGAGCATCAAAATAACGACTTCGATTGCCGGAACTCCGACACCGCCCCAGAACGCCGAATAACTGACTTGTTCTTGCAAACCGAGGAAATACCAAGGCGCTTTTGCCGGATTCGGCGGATGCAGAACATTGACGGGTTCTTCGAGCGGTGCATTGAAAAACGCGGAAACAAGCACGACTCCGGCGACCGTCAACACAAACACGAACAGTTCAGCGAGAAGCAGATTCGGATAACTGAAAACCGTGTTGTCCGGCACATTGCCGACTTTTGTAAACGGACCGCGAACCAAACCTTGAATTCCGTAACGTGCTTTTCCGATAAAGTTTAACTGCGGTTGTTCGATTGCTGCGGGCAAAGCGTTTGCGGCAACAGCCGGCAACGGAGTTACGATCACGTCAGCATCTTCAGGTCTTGAAAGTCCGCCGGTATTGCTGATCGACGAGCTGGATCGGACCGATGAGCCGTTCGAGGCTTATCTGCTGGAAGTGCTGTCAGATTATCAGGTCAGTATCCCGGAGCTGGGCACCGTGACAGCAGCCG
>DAITPE010000109.1:0-12408 GCA_036833775.1 Pyrinomonadaceae bacterium
TTTCAGCGCAGCGAATTTCTGCTCGAACACGGAATGCTCGATATGGTCGTCGATCGCCGCCAAATGCGCGAAACGATCATTCGTCTGCTCAATTTTATGATGCACGACGAAGCCTCAAACAAATAATTCGGCGCGATGAATTTTCAAGAATCCGTCGATTATCTTTACGGTCTCGGCAATGAAGTTTTGGCGATGAAGCTCGGATTGGAAAATATCCGTAAATTATTGTCCGCGCTCGGAAATCCCGAAAAAAAATACTTAAAAATCCAAATTGCCGGAACGAATGGAAAAGGCTCGACCGTCGCGTTTCTCGAATCGATCTGTCTGCAAGCAGGAATTAAAATCGGCGCGACAACGTCGCCACATTTGATTTCCGTGACGGAAAGAGTGCGCATCAAAGGCGTAGATATTTCCGAAAAAGAATTTGCAAAATTGGCAACAAAAGTCCGCGAAATATCAGAGCAATTGGTCGAAAAAGGTGAACTCGAAACCGTTCCGACCTATTTTGAACAAGTTACGGCGATCGCTTTGCTTGCGTTTGCCGAAAACGAAGTCGAATTGGCAATTTTGGAGACCGGTTTAGGCGGACGATTTGACGCGACGACAGCCGCAAATGCGGAAATCGTTGCGATCACGCCGATCGATCTCGATCATCAACGGATTTTAGGCGACACGATCGCTCAAATCGCGGCGGAAAAAGCTGCAATAATTCGCGAAGATACGAAAGTCGTTGTCAGCGAACAAAAAACGGGAGCTTTGAAAGTTATTCTCGATAAATGTAGAGAAAAAAATGTTGTCCCGATCATCAGTAGCGAGAACGAGTTTAACGAAAAATTTCCGCAAATCCATTTGGGTTTAGAAGGCGAACATCAAAAAGAAAATGCCCTCACCGCGATAAATTTGGCGGAAATTTTAGTTAAAGATTTCAAATATAATATTTCTCAAGCCGCGATTGAAAAAGGTTTGGAAACCGCGAAACATAAAGGTCGTTTGGAATGGACGGAATTTGAAAACGTGAAATTTCTTTTCGACGGTGCGCATAACGTCAGCGGTGCACAGGCTTTGCGGAAATATTTGGAAACGATCGGCGGAAATTTTACGCTCGTTTTCGGCGCGATGAAGGATAAAGATTTGACGGAAATTGCCGAAATATTATTTCCGCAAGCCGAAGATATTATTTTTACAAAAGCCGATAATCCGCGATCAATGGATATTAAAGGATTAGCCGAATATGCGGAAAAAATCGTTGATAAATCAAAAATTTTTACGGTTGAAAATGTTGCGGACGCGCTCGATTCGGCAATTCAAATAAATTCGACATATCCGGCGACAAAGTTAAATTTTGTTTGCGTTACAGGTTCGCTTTATCTGGTCGGTGAAGCGCAGAATGTTTTGGAAAATCAAATTAAAAAAGCGAAAGGTTTTTGATGCCTTTCGCTTTTTTCTAGTCGTTTACTTTTCGAGTTTTGCCTGTTGTTTCGGTGGGTCGGATTTTTTATTTCCGCTCGGAGTCAGCGTTTTCAGATATTGCACCAATGCTTCGATCTCGTCTTCTTTTCCGACGAGCGGGGGCATAAATGCGCGATACGGCGAATCTTCTTTGTATTCGTGCAGAGTTTGAATGATGTTGCGAATCGATTTTTCGTCGCGGTCTTTTAATAGATTGGACATTGAACGATAACCTTCGCGGGTGTGACACGAAGCGCATTGTCCGCGAAACATCATTTCGCCTTTTTGAACTGTTCTTACTTCTTCGGAAAGTCCGCCGATCTTTTGAAACGGCGAATTTTTTTCTTCCTTGTCGAGCCACATCGTGTGCGTCAAATAACCTTCGCTGTTGAATTTTTCGACTTCGCTTTTACGGATTCCGTTTGAATACATAAATTGTCCGATCACGTAAGGTTTGCGGAGCATTTCGCGCGATTGTTCGGTCGCGGCGGTCGCGGCAAATGCCAAAAAAAGAACGGATAATGCCCAACCCGTTTTGAACGTGCGCGGATTTCGGTAAGCGACAAAATACGCAAGCGCGGCGATCGTTGCCGAAGCCATCACGGAAACTAAAATTGCGCGCGTAACGTGCGTGAAAGTTCCCGCACCGATGGTTGAAATGCCGAGATTCATCAGTTGTCGGCTCGATTCGGGCACCAACATCAAATACCAAGCAAATGCGACCGGCATTAAAATGAATGACGGAATCAGCCATTTGACCGACCAGCGAACGATCGAAGTTTTGAGTTTCCCTTGGCTGAATCCGTCAATTCTGCTTGTCGTGACCAACGCCCAAACTCCGGCAAGACTGACGGCGACCAAAGTTCTTAAAACAAGACTCGGAAAATAAGTCGGATTAAAAAACGCGTTCCAGAAAACGCTTGCTTCCTGTCCGCTTCCGGCGACATTAAGCCAAGTTTGTCCGGGCGTGAGCATAAAGGTCAAAATTCCGTTGATGATGACCAAAGTCAGCCACGAAGTTGCGGCGTAAAGATAGCCGATCTTCAAATGCAGACTCGGCGAAATTTTGTTCCAAGTGTAATAATAAATCGCGGCGGTCGTCAGTTCGACGAGGAAGAAAACATATTCGATCGCCCAGCCGAAAACGAAATTATGGATCAGCGTGCTGGTCGCTTCAGGATTCGCCAAGCCGATCGAAAACCAAATCGCCACGCCTGTTACCGCGCCGAAAACTCCCGTTAGAATCAAAAAGAATTTTGAATGTTTCTGCAAAATGTTCAGCCAATCTTCGCGTCCTTCGAGCCTCGCTTTGCGTTCGGCAAGCGGCAGATAAAGTCCGCCTCCGACCGCAAAATGCGAAACCATTACGTGAAAGATGGCGATTCCGCCGAGAACCCAACCGCTGCCGATAATCGGAACGTCCCAAAATGGATAATTCATATATTTACACCTCCAAATAGCCCCAGATCGTCGTCAAGATCATTCCGAACAACAAGCCCAAACCGATGTATGTTGCGATTCGTGCGCGTTTTCCGTTTTTTGAACTCGGATCGATAAACGGGAAAAATACTAATAAACCAAGCGCGACGGTAAACAAACCCATTCCCAAAACTTCGCCGATCGCGCCGGGAAACCAGCGTCCAAAAACCTTTAAAAGTTGGAATTGGCTCATAAAATACCATTCGGGATGAATGCCTTCGGGCGCAGACGCGAGCGCATCGGCTTGCGGTCCCAACTGCCACGGATAAAGCGAAGCGAGAATCGCCAAAATGTTTAGAGCGACCAGCCACATTCCCATATCTTTCGCAAAGAAATCGGGGAAAAATCTGATAAAACGGCGTTCGCTCGCGGGTTTCAGTTCTTCGCTCGGCGGCGTTGCATTGCCGTGTTTTTGGACTAAAAACAGGTGAAACGCCAAAAACGGAATATACATCAATGGCAAAATAACGACGTGCAGCGCGAAAAATCTCTGTATCGTGACGTCGGAAACTTCCTGTCCGCCGCGCACGATATTCGTGATAATGTCGCCGACGAACGGAATAGAAGCAGGAATTTCGAGACCGACTTTCGTCGCAAAATACGCCAGATCGTCCATCGGCAAAAGATAACCGCTGAATCCGAAAAGCATCGTCATTCCGAGCAGACCGAGACCAGACCACCAGCCGAATTCGCGCGGTTTGCGGTAAGCTTTCATAAAAAGCACCGAAAATAAATGCACGAAAATTGCTAAAACCATCAGGTTCGCCGACCACGAATGCGCCGAACGAATCAGCCAGCCGAATTTGATGTCGTATGTGATTTGGCGAACGGATTCGTAGGCATCGGCTCCGGCGCGGTAATAAACGAGCAGTAAAATGCCCGAAAAAACTTGCACGATAAAGAAAAATAACGAAATTCCGCCCCAGTAATACCAGAACGAATGTTTATGACTCGGAACGGTTTTATGTTTCGCAAGATCGACGATTTCGGTCAAACCGAGCCGTTCGTCCGCCCAATCGTAAACAGCCGCGAAACGTGTTTTAGGCTTTTGAGACAATGATGCTTCCATCTTTCACCTCCACATTAAATTTGGTCAAAGGTTTCGGCGGCGGTCCGGCAACATTCGCACCGGTGTTCGGATCGTAAGTTCCGCCGTGACAAGCACAGAAAATCCGGCTTTGTTCGGGTTCGTATTTAACGGTGCAGCCCAAGTGCGTGCAAACCGCGTTGAATGCGCTCCAAGAATCGTCTTTGTGATGAATCAGCATTGCGGGTTTTGCGCCGAATTTGAACATCATCGCCGTATCTTTCGGCAGATTTGCCGCACCGTCTAAAGTAGTTTGCGTCACAGCGGCGGCTTCGGCTGAACGCTGCGCGGGAGTCGAAAGATATTGATAAACCGGATAACCGATCGCGCCAACATAAATTGCGCCGATTGCGCCGCCGCCGAGCCAGACGAATTCGCGCCGCGAAAGAAAATCCTTTTCGTCGCCTTCGTCGCCTTCGATAATATTTTTGACAACTTCTTCGTTAAGCATTTTGTTTTTTCACCTCCTTCATCGAGCGGTTTACCAAAACAAGCAAAAATGCGATCAAGATCAAAGCCGCGACGAATAAAACGAGAAAGATGCTGACGACCGACCAATTTGCGACCACATTTCGATTCCAAACGTCGAAACCTTTCGCCAGAAGTGACAGATCACGAATCGCATCACGCGATAAAACTGCGCCTGCCGTCATCAAAACCGCCGCGAGTCCGCCGATCGAAGCCGTGATTTTTGCCGTCGATTTGGACACGAATGTCAACGCACTCATCAAAAGCGCGGCAACCGAGAAAATTCCCCAGATGATCATTCCGTAAAATCCGACAGGCGAATTCAGCAAACCTTCTTTGACGACTTCGGGCTGAACCGAATAAACCCAATATCCGCAAGCCATTTGAATTGCAAAGAAAACGGTGGCGATTCCTGCGCCGAAGCGAACCATATAATCTCGAACCTTTTCGGCGTGGTCGAAAAATAAACCTAAAAGCGCGATCGAAATTCCGGCAAGTCCGAGCGAACCGATCGTCATAAACAAAAATCTCGGAAGCGTCGTCGGGTCGCCTTTCGGCATAATCGTTCCCGCGCCGTGACTTTGCTGATACAGCGAAAGCCATTCTTCGGGACGCAGCATCAAAGTCATATTTGTCGAATAAATTCGTGCAACATAGGCGAGCAGAATCAGAGAAACGATTCCCATCCACCACCAAGATTTGTTTTCGGCGGCGCGGTCGCCTGCTCTGTAAAGCAGATAATATCCGGCGATCAATAAAAATATGACTGCGATCCAATATGCGCCGATAACGACACTGCTTGTATAAAGAGCTTGACCGTATAAAACTTGGGCGAAAAGAAGCGGCGGAACGCCGAAATTGATTACATACGTCATCACTGTCGGAAGTTTTTTGATAATCGAATTCGAAGCCGCTCTGGCGGGCGAATCTTCTTTACCGAAAAAATTCCAAAGCGTTCCGATCGTTAAACCTCCGATAATCATTTGCACCGCCACGAAATGCAGCATCAAAGTTACGATATGCAGTAACTTGAACAACCAAACCGGCGCAGGCAAAGGAATCGGATCGACATTTGGTAGAAAAAATAAAAACATCAGACCTCCTTTGGGAAATATTTCACAAGAAAACTTAATAAAAAAACTATCATGTAAAGATTTTTAAATCTTTTCAAAATTCTCGAAACTGTCGATTTTTATTCGGTTTTCGGGAAAGTTAGTTGAAATTCTCAATCAGGCTGTTGATAGCTATATGCCTAATCTGTTATAAACATAGCAGAAAATTTTTTAATAATCAATAGCAAGAATTATAAATAGGACTTATTTGTCTTATTAATCTGCTTTCGGCGAAAATTATTTTTTAAGGTTTGTAAATTCTAGAAATCAAACTTAAAATTCAGTTATTAATAGTCAGAATACTCAAAAATAATTATTAATAATCAGCTATGAAAAAATACCTATTTACAATTTTTCTCTTGTTGTTCGCGGTAATGTATGCCCAAGGACAAAAAATGATCGAAATAAAGAAATTCGAATTTTCGATGAAAGAACCTGAAAACTGGAAAGTCCTTGAAAAATCGGAGCTTGTAAAAAGTTTAGAGAGTTATGATTTTACTGATGAAGAATTAGCGAAATTGATAAAAAACAATAACGGCTCTATTTTGTCATTGATCTATATGAAACACGATCCGAATTTGATTTCCGGTTTGAATCCTAAAATTCAAATCGATATTAAAAAACAAAACGCGAAAACATTCGATCAATTTAAACTTTCACTAACAAATTCAGCCGAATCTCTCAAAAAATATTTTAATGATTTAGAATTTATAAAAACACCTCAAGAAATAGAAGTAGCGAATATTAAGAGCGTTTACTTTGTTTGCAAATTTTCCTTAAAAACACAGACAGGCGAAGAATTAAAGGTGCGAAGCAAGGTGTTTGCAATTCCATATAAGGATTATTTCTTTCAAGTTAATTTTGTTGACGGACAGGAAACGGAAGATAATTCACAGTTGTTTGAAGAATTGCTCAAATCAATAAAAATCGGAAAATAACAATAAAAATATGTATAAATTAGTATTGATAAGACACGGCGAAAGCGTTTGGAATAAAGAAAATCGTTTTACCGGTTGGAAAGACGTTGACCTTTCGGAAAAAGGCAAAGAAGAAGCGAAAGCAGCAGGACAACTCCTTAATAATGAAGGATTTGAATTCGATTTGGCATATTGTTCGGTTTTGACGCGGGCAAATCGAACCTTGAATATCATTCTTGACGAGATGAACACACTTTGGCTTCCGATCATTAAAACTTGGCGTTTGAACGAACGTCATTACGGCGATCTGCAAGGTTTGAATAAAGCCGAAACCGCCGCAAAATTCGGTGACGAACAAGTGAAAATCTGGCGCAGAAGCTATGATATTCCGCCGCCGCCGATGAAAGCCGACGACGAACGAAGTGCGCGTTTCGATCGCCGTTACAGCGAACTTTCTGACGCGGAAGTTCCTTTGACCGAATGTTTGAAAGATACGGTTGCTCGTTTTTTGCCTTATTGGGAAAACGAAATTTCGCCGAAAGTTGCCGCTGGAAAACGCATTATAATTGCGGCACACGGCAACAGCTTGCGCGCGCTCGTCAAATATCTCGACAATGTTTCCGACGAAGAGATCGTAAATCTGAACATCCCGACGGGAATTCCGCTTGTTTACGAATTAGACGGCGATCTGAAACCGCTGAAAAGCTATTATCTCGGCGACCAAGAAGCGATCAAAGCGGCGCAGGACGCGGTTGCGAATCAAGGAAAAGCGAAGTAAATTTGATTGGAATTCAAAAACTAATTCGCCCCCGAATTAGCAAAATTAGGAGGCTGAAGATATGTTTAATTTAAGAAAAATCTCGGTAATTTCGGGCGTTATCATTTTGTGCGCGTCGTTCGGTTTGGCGCAAACGACCAAGAAAAAAACGACGACCAAAAAGAAAACGACAACGACCAAAAGCACGACGGCGAAAACAACCACGACAGCGCAGACAAATTCCGTTTCGGATACGGAAATTACGAGCGGTTTGAAGGAAGCTTTGACCAAAGGCGTGAGATTTGCGGTCGATACTTTGGGCAAGGAAAACGGATTTTTAGGCGACACACGCGTGAAAATTCCGCTTCCGAATAGTTTGCAGAAACTCGAGAAAGGTTTGCGGCTCGCAGGACAAGGAAAAGCCGTCGATGAATTTATCGGTTCGATGAATCACGCGGCTGAAAAAGCAGTTCCGGTGGCGATCGACGTTTTTGTCGATGCCATCAAACAAATGACTTTCGACGACGCGCGGAATATTCTTTTCAGCGGCAAAGACGATTCGGCGACGCAGTTTTTCCGCAAAACGAGCGAAGAAACTTTGCGCGGAAAATTTCGTCCGATCGTCGAAGATTTTACGGCGAAAACAGGCGTGACGCAAAGTTATAAAAATATGATCGGAAAAGCCGGATTTGCCGCGCAATTATTAGGCAAAGACGCAACTGATCTTGACGGCTACGTGACGCAAAAAGCTCTCGACGGCTTGTTTTTTATGGTCGCCGAAGAGGAAAAGAAAATCCGTAAAGACCCGATCGGAACGGGTTCGACGATTTTGAAAAAAGTTTTCGGAATTTTGATCGGCAAATAATTGAGGTGATTTTTCATCGAAAAAGCGCGGGTTTGAAATACAAACTACGCGCTTTTTTTATTTCCATTATTTGCAAAGATTTGAAGCAAAAATAAAATAAAATTCTGTCTATTATTCGTCCGAAAAATAATTGGACGAGCGGGTTCGATTTTTCGGTTTCAAGTATTAGAATTTAGTCGATACATTTATGAAATTACAATATTTTTTGTTTGTTATTTTGCTTTTTTCGGTCAATTCATTATTTGCACAGAGCAATTTTTTACTGAAAAAAGCTTCAAAAAACTTTGACGTAAAAATCAAAGTCGAGAAATGCGAAGACGAAACCTGCGAAGGAAAAGCGACGGTTTCGATTTCGAAAAAGAACGAAACGAAGGCTTTTCAAACGATTCAGATGCCGAATATTTTTCTCGAACTCGGAACCGATCAAAAGCCGACCGCAAATCTCATCGAGCTTTACGGAGAAAACAACAGCGGCGTGGTTTTCGATGATTTTAATTTCGACGGCGCGGAAGACTTGGCTTTGAGAAACGGCAACGACGGCGCATACGGCGGACCTTCTTACGATATTTTGCTTTACTCGAAAATGGCGCATAAGTTCATTAAAAGCAATGACTTAACAATGCTTGCAAGCGAAAATCTCGGACTTTTCGAGGTTAATAATAAGACGAAAACGCTCGAAACTTTCAACAAAAGCGGCTGCTGCTGGCATCAAACCGTTCGTTATCAGATCGTAAATAATCGTCCGAAAAAAGTTTATGTTTTTACCGAAGACGCATCATCGGGCGACGGCGAAAAAGTTATCTTAACAACCGAAACTTTGGTGAAAGGACGCTGGAAAAAAACGACGAAAAGAGTTTCCGCAAAAACTTATTATAAAGACAATTAATTCAAATAATTCGATGTTCAAAATGCGGATTTTCGTCGAGAATGTATTTGAATTCGACGGCTGAAACTTTTGAAACCTCAGCGAAAAACTGAATGTTTTTCGGATAAGTGATGCTCGATTCGTAATCTTTGAGCTTGAATTTATCGAAAATTTGAATTTCCGTGAGAATCATCAAATTCAGATTTCTAGTTTTTATATCGTTCGGAATTTTTAATGAAACAGGCGGATTTTGAAATTGTCCGCCTGTTCCGACGTTTTCGGTGTCGAGTTCGAGAATCGTGCCGAGAAAATATCTTTCTTTTTCGGTAAATTCCTTCGCGGGATTTCCGAAACACGCCGAAACACTTATATTTTGCGGAACGAAAATTCCGTTTTCGCAAATTTGCGGAGCAAGATTCAGCGTGATCGCGGTTTGAGTTTCGCTCGAAAGCGCGTTGAGCATCGTTTCGCTGATGACCAAATGCAATTTTCGTGGATGTTTATAAAAACAAGCGTCGGTTTGAATAAACTCGGCATTAAAGTTTTCAAAACCGAAAATTTGAAAGATTTTCTGCGCCGATTCGATCGAAAATTCGTGAAAATCGAGCAGCGTCAAACTTAATTCTGCGGGCGAATATCTTCTGAGCAAAGGAATTATGAGCGTTGCGAACGGACCACAACCGGCGTATAGAATTTCGATCGTTTCATTCGGAAAGCGAAATTTCAATTCATTTATGGCGGCTAAAACTCCGCGAATAAACTTAAGAGTTCGTTTGTATTCCCCAATACAACGCGCTGCACTCAGCGGAGAAACTGCTTTGCCTTGTGACAGAATTGTTGCGTCGTAGGTTTGTGAATCGTTAAAATCATCATTTAATCCGACTAAATCGCAGAGAAAATCATAAAAATCATAACAAGCCGCCCGAAGTTTGCCCGGTTTATTTTCGGTCAGGATTAACTCCGAAAATTCGTCGAGTTTTTTTATTGGATCATTCATTTTTCAGAATCAATATGATTTCGCCATCTTTTTGATTTCGACTTTAAAACCCTTGTCGGGATTGGCTGAATCATAAAAAATCTCGGTCGTAGTTTTTTCGCTGACGTTATCAACCGACATTTGCAAGGTTTTTCCTTTAATTACGTAACCTTCATCGGACACAATGCTTGTCCAGCAAGATTCAAAGCGTTGCGATTTATGCGACACAACCTTTAAGCGCGAGTTTAATTTTACCCAGATCAGATTCGATTCCATTCCTGCGCCGCAATGTCCGTCATCGACTTGGGATTTCGATTGTCCGCTGACGGCGACGACGAGATATGTAAAGTCATTCTTTTTATCGGCAAAAAGCAATTCGGCTTCCGTGATCTTCGAAGCGTCAATCGCCTCGCCGAGCCTGAGTTTATAATGTTTTTTCTGATATTTTACGGTCAAATTATCATCGTCAAAAAGAAGTTTGTAAGCCGATTTTTGCGGGAAAACGGAAATTGCAAAAAGTAGAATAAAAAACGCTGGAATTGAATATTTCATAATTTATTGAAATTTGTTTGCTTCCGTAATTCCTTTCCAAGCATCGGTTCGAAAAGAAGAAACGGGAAAATCCGCAGAATTATATAAATTGGCATCGATCGGCGCGTCTGCCCAAGCGTAGCGAACGGCGACGGGTTTTAAGACTTTATCGCTCGAAACAATGACTTTATCACCTTCGATCTTTGCCTGCGCATGGTAAAAAACTTTGTCTTCGCCCGCAATTTCAAAGCCGCGAACGTAGCTGAATTTGTCGTTTACTTTTAAACTTCCGTAAGTGTTTTTAAACGAAACGACGGCTTTTCCGTTTTCGAATTTGACCGAATCATAAAGCGCACTGCGCGACGGAATATCTTGCCCGTAAATGTCTTTGAGCGCGTTTGAAGCAAGCCGCCAGCCGACATCTTGTTTGTTGGTCGGATGAATGTCGTTCGCGTTTCCGATGTCGGTCGTAACCGCCATCGCGGTTTTCGGCAAACTCAACGTCATTGTTTGCGCTTCGCGCAATTCAGCCCAACCGCTTCCTTCATTGCTGTTTTGATTTTTGCCGTAACTCGAAAGCTGTACGAAGTAAAAATAAAAATCATCGTTCCATTTTTTGCGCCAATCTTCGATCAAAAGCGGGAAAGTTTTGCGGTATTGAAACGAACGTCCGGCGTTTGTTTCGCCTTGATACCAAAGCACGCCGCGCATGGCAAAAGGTACGATCGGCGCGATCATTCCGTTGTAGATCGTCGTTCCGACATTGTTGCTCGAATGTGCGTATTCGTGTTTTTCGGCAAACGAAGGCATCAGCGACCAATTTTCGTTTCCGAGAACGATCTTGTCGTTTTTTGAAGCAATAAAAACGTCTTCGGGCGAACCTTGCAAACCCAGACCGAACCATTCAGGCTCGATCGTGCGGTTCATTTTTACGACGATTCGATTTTCGCCCGTTTTCCAAGTATTTCGCGGAATAATGATCTCGCGTTTTCCTTTCAAAATGCCCTTAAAGATTTGAATTCCATTGATGTAAATCTCGTTGTAAGAATAACTTTCAGCAAGTCCGAGCGTCGTTTCTTGATTAACGAAATCGGCGGGAATTTCAACTTTTTTCGCCATAAACCCGTTGCCGCGCCAAGCCCAAATTCCTTTCCAATCCCATTGTCCGATTGAATTTGCGGCAACCCATTTTGAAAAATCGTAATCGGCGGCGAGATATTTTTTCTCGTCCGCCAAAGTCGGATTGAAATTTGCGTTGCCGAACTTGGTTTCTTTGATGTTTTTCTCAAGCAAAGCATCGGCTTCCATCCAATTTTTCGGAAAATTTTGCGCGTAGTTTTTTAATTCGTCCGACGAAAACATTCCTTCTTTGCTGATCCAGCCTTCGACCTGCGAACCGCCCCAAGATGAATGAACCAAACCGATCGGGATTTTTGTTTTTTGATGAATCTGACGCGCAAAAAAGAAACCGATCGCTGAAAAATCGCCGACGGTTTCGGACGAACTTATTTTCCATTCGCCCGAACTCAAATCCTTCTGCGGTTCGATCTCGACGTTGTGCGCGACGTAAAAATGACGAATCTGCGGAAAGTTTGCATTTTTCTTTTCTTCTTTGAAATTATCGGCTTGTTTGACCGTCCATTCCATATTCGATTGACCGGAACAAAGCCAAACTTCGCCGATCAAAACGTCGTTGACGGACAAATTTCCCGACGGCGTAATTGCTTGCAAAACAAACGGTCCGCCCGCTTCCATCGGTGCAAATTCGACCGACCATTTACCGTTCGCATCGGCTTTGGCGGTTTTCGTTTGATTTGAAAAACTGACTGTGACAGTTTCGTTCGCATTTGCCCAACCCCAAACGGGAATCGGTTTTTGACGCTGCAAAACGACGTGATCGGA
>DAITPE010000110.1:0-12364 GCA_036833775.1 Pyrinomonadaceae bacterium
GCTTCGCACAATGCCAAATCTTTCACGCCCATCTCAAAATGTTCGCGGTTTGCATTGACGGTTCCGACCATTGCGCGGTTTCCCAAAACGAATTCTTGATTTATTTTGTCAGACGGAACTGCATCGGTTTTGCGCTCGCCGCCTGTTACCGAAGCGAGAATCAAAATACCGTTTTCGTTCAAACTTTGCATTGCATCGAAAATTATCGGCGAAAATCCGGTGCATTCAAAAATCAGATCGTATTCGCCGTATTTTCCGACGGAATCAACGACGGAAAGCTCGTCGGTCGAATCGTAAGTCGCGCCGATCGCTTCGCACAGATCGGCGTTTAAATAACCTTCACGCGCTTGTTTTCCGAAACCGTGAACTTCAAAACCGCGCATCCTGAGAGCCATAATCGTCAAAAGTCCGACGTTTCCCGTTCCCAAAACGGCGGCGGTTTTCGGCTGCCAGATGTCGAGCCGTTTTTGAATGTCTTCAGCTTGTTTTAAACCTTTTTCGATGATCGAAAGCGGTTCAAGCAAAACAGCGATTTCGGCGATTTTTTCGGGAATCTTAATCAGAAAATCCGCGCTTTCGACATAAAATTCCGCCATATAGCCGTGCAGACGCGAAATCCCGCGTTCCCAATATTCCGCGTCGGTCGTAAAATCCTGCTGACCGATCGTGTCGTAAATACTTTGCCCGAACGGACGGCGAACCGTCGCCACGACAAAATCGCCGACTTTCAATTCTTTGACGTTTTCGCCCGTTTCGACAACGCGACCGAAATTTTCGTGTCCGAGCACGAGAAATTCAAAACCTTCGGGCGCAACGCCGTATTCGGCATTGTTAATTTCACGATCCGTCCCGCACGCGCCGACGCGCAAAACTTCGACCACAACGCCGCGACCGTTTTTAATTTCATCCAATTTCGGTTTTTCCATCTCAACCAGATGAACCGATTTTTCCTTTTTAGGAATGACTGCAACTGCTTTCATAATTTTATTCAATTTTAGGAGAGAAAATTTCCCCTAATAAAACTCTATTCACAATTCTATTCGCAAATAACCGCTAAAGGTTTCTGATTCAAGTTGTTTTTGCGAATAAATAAGTTCTGTCTTTACAACACTTAATTTACTATTTAGTTTTTGACCATAAAAGTCTATTAACAAAAGTATAGTTATTGACTATGTTTTGCGAATAGATATTTTCTATGTTTTTTTTCCCCTTTAGCTTTAATTTCATCATTTTCAACCATTCTTTTTAGTTCATACTCGATTTTTCTTCGCGGAATTTCTAAACCGATGCGTTGGTGAATTTCGCTGATTCCGGCTTCCTCATAAATTTCCAAATCACGCAAAATAAGTTCGCGCAAACGATGGCTTTCGATTCCTTTGAGAGAAGTTTTTCCTTTGAAATCGAGTTTTTTCAGCAAACTCGATTCGACAAAATATTCCGTGCCTTTGGTGCGTCCTTTGGTTTTGATTAAACCGTTTTCGACTAAGCTTCCGAGCCAATGTTTCAATTCGGAAACATCATTTAATTCCAAAATTTTTGTCATTTCCTTCGCTGTCAAAGATTCGTTTTGTGCGACTAAGCCAAGCGTAATTCTTTCTTTTTGTTTAAGTTGAAAGGTTTCATCGGCTTTTTTGACAAAATCAATAATTGGCTTATTTACAATTCTTTTATAGATTGTTACAACCACGCGGTCATCGCCTTCTTGCACTTTGGGTAAAGGTTTTCCATTTGACAGCAAAACATCGTAAATTAAATCGAATCCGCTTCCTTCGCGTTCCATCAATTTCAGATCGTGAAAAACTTTGGCGAGATGTTCATTGCGTTTGACCGATTTATGCAAAATATTTTCGGGAGTTACGCCGAGCGGAAGAAGTCCGGGATTGTGAATTTCCAATCTGTCGGGAAAAAGATTGATAAAAATATCGCCGCGCTGTGTGTATGGACGATGAACGAGCGCATTGGCGAGCAGTTCGCGGATAATTCGTTCATCGTAATGCGGAATTTGCTTACGAAAAATACCGTCAGGCAATTCGTAAAACTCTCGCCAATCGGGAATTTCGTTCCAGATGGAATCGATCAATTCCTTTGGATTCAATAAAAAATCGTCCCAAACAATTTTGTTGACCTTATTTTCAAATTCGTCTTTTTTGATAAACTGCACGACCGGTGCGTGTTGCAGCATTGCGCGATCAGAATTTTGACCGATCCATAAAATGCCCAAATTCGTCAATAAACCGTCTTTTATAAAGCGGTAATGTTCCAAAATTTCGTCGTCTGATTTTTCTTTTACAAAAGTTTTTACTCTTTCAGACGTACGAATATCAGTTAAAAATTGGACACGTTTTTTTTCATCGGTAAAATTGGCAGAAACATTTCGGGAAGTCTGTTCTTCCCAATTATGTGCGGTTTTTTCAGTCAATAAACGAGAGATTTCGTCAGGCATTAAAGGTCTTGAAGCATCGGCAACACGTAAGAAATATCTTCCGTCGGACGTTGCCGCAATGCTTTGCGAACGAAAAATTTTCAGCTCGATAAACTCGCCGCCGTTTTCTGCCGTTATTTTCGCCGGCAGAATTGAAACATTGATCGTGTTGCCGTCGATTTTTTGAGAAAGTTCGACGATTTTCTTTTCCTTGATTTTTTGATTCGGCGGCGGCAGAGTTTCTTTATCTTCGATACCGATATGCAAAACGCCACCTTCGGCATTGGCAAATGCAACACAATCTTTTGCCAATTCCTTTACATCATCGAGAGCATCGATTCTTTTTCGGTCAAAAAGATGATTTTCCAAACTCATTTTTAATTTGCGTAATATCCTTGCCGTGTTTTTGTAATTAAATCCGTTTTCGATTTTATTTTAACCGATAACGTGCGCCAACTGCCGTCGTGCGTTTCGTTTTTCGGTTCGTAGCCGATACTGTAAATTTGTCCGAGATTTTTGATGACTTCGGCGTAGATCGCGCTTAAATCTTTGACATCTTTTGCTTTATAAAATTGTCCGCCGCTTTCGTCTGCGAGCATCGCAAGCGTTTGCTGTGATTTTCGGATTTTTCGGTCGCGCCAATCGTCGTAGCCTTTTTCTCTGCCGAGATAAACGGGAAAAATCGTGGTTTCACCGCGCCGGACGGTTTCGACGAGATCGGCAAAAGTCGTTTTCAGCGAAAAATCTTCGCCGTCCGTCATCAACACGATCGCGGTTCGGCGATTCGGATTTTTTTCTTTGAAAATATTGCCGTAAACGAATTGAACCGAATCCCAGATCGGCGAACCGCCGTAAATTTTTATATCTTTTATTTTCTGATTTAAAGCTTTTTTGTCGTCCGTGAGTTCGGAAATCGTCAAAATATCGGTCGCAAAAACGACGACGGCGATGCGATCGGTAGGTCGCGCAAGCTCGACAAAACGCTGTGCGGATTTTTTTATCATTCCTTGTTTTTCTTCGGTCGAAGCCGAAAAATCAAGCAAAAGAACGAGATCGAAAGGCTGATCGGTGTTTGAATAAAACGAAATTTCTTGCTCGACACCATTTTCCGAAACCGAAAAATCGTCTTTCGTCAGATTCAAACCAATTGGCGTTTTCAAATCTTTCGTAAAAACACTGACGTTCAGATTTACCAATTTCGTTTCGATTTGTATCGCTTCATTTTCATCTTCGGAAATTCCTAAAATTGCCGTATCGCTGTTTTTTTCGGCTTTATTTTGCGTTTTTACAATTGGCGGATGCGATTTCAAAACGGGCATCGCGTAACGATCTTCAAAATCCAAAATCTGATTTCTGAGCGAACCCATTTCGTAGTTTTTTCTCCATTCATTAACTCTTTCATCGTTCAAAAGCGGGTAAAGATAAACGATATTATTTCTGATCGCGGCTTGCGTTCCGAATATTTGCGGTTGTTTTACGCCGACGCGGATTCCGTCGATAAGTGAAGCAATAAAAGGTTTTCCGACTAAACCTTTTTTCGTGGCTTCGACAAAAACAGGAAAAAGTTCGCGCTGTGCTTGAATGTTTCGATTGTTTGAAACTAAAAAAAGAAATGAATCGAAACCGTCATCTTTAACCAATTCTTTCGTTATCCAGCCGTTTTCCTTGATGATTTGGCAAACTCTTGCCAGATGTTTTTCGCCGAGCAAATTCATTTCGGGAATCAGATTTTGATTTTTCGCGGTGTCGGCGGTAATTTTTTCGTTCAAAGTTTCGCGTTCAAGACGCATTGCGAGCAATTCTTTACGAATTTTTTCGTTTTCGGCGGTCGCCGCGGACGAATTTATCGAAGCGATGAGTTTTTTCGATTCTTCGGGTGTTATACACGAATTTTGCGCCAAAATATTCGTGCCGAAAGCAAAAAATAAAGCTAAAAATATCCCAAACTTTTTCATCGCCAATTCACCCGCTCGATCTCAATAAATTTTCCGAATAAAACGATTTTACAACAAACGGCGCGATTCGCGTTCATTTTCGTTTATTCGTAATTTTCTTCTTTAGATGCCGATTGTTCCTGCATCGCTGTTTCAATATCTGCACCGCTTTTTTCGTGTTCGTATTCGCCGATCTGTTGTAAAAGTTTACCGATCAAACCCGTCCAACCCGTTTGATGGCTCGCGCCCAAACCGCAGCCGCGATCGCCGTGAAAATATTCGTAAAAAAGAATGTGATTGCGCCAATATTCGTCGGTTTGAAATTTTTCGTAACCGCCGTGAACCGGACGCGTTTCGTCTTCGTCGAGCAGAAAAATATTCGCCAAACGCTTTGAAAGTTCCTGCGAAACTTCCCAGAGCGTCAACAAATTTCCCGAACCCGTCGGAAATTCGACCTTAAATTCTTCGCCGTAATAAAAGTCGAATTTTTGCAAGCTTTCGATCAATAAAAAGTTGACCGGAAACCAGATCGGACCGCGCCAATTGGAATTTCCGCCGAACATTCCGCTGCGCGATTCGGCAGGCTCGTATTCAACCGAAAACTGCGCGCCGTCGGTTTGAAAAATGTACGGATTCGCTTTGTGAACGCGCGAAAGTGCGCGGATTCCGTAATCCGAGAGAAATTCGTTTTCCGAAAGCATCACACGCAAAATCCGCCGCAAACGATCGGAATTAACGATCGCCAAAAGATGCCGATTTTCTCTGCCTTCCGTCTGCATACAAGCGATTTCGTCGGTCAGATCGGGACGATTATTCATAAACCATTCGGCGCGTTTTCTGAATTCGGGCAGACTTTCGAGCGATTCTTTTTCGATCGTTTCGACCGCGAAAAGCGGAATCAGCCCGACCATCGAACGCAATCTGATCGGAATATTTCGCTGATTCGGCAAATGCAGAACGTCGTAATAAAATCCGTCGCGTTCGTTCCAAAGTTCGGTGTTTTCGTCGCCGACATTGTTCATCGCGTCGGAAATGTAAACAAAATGCTCGAAAAATTTGCTCGCGACATCTTCGTAAACTTTGTCTTCTTTTGCCAATTCCAACGCGATCGCCAGCATATTGAGGCAATACATCGCCATCCACGAAGTTCCATCCGATTGTTCGAGAAAACCGCCGGTCGGAAGTGCTTTGCTGCGGTCGAAAACGCCGATGTTGTCGAGTCCCAAAAATCCGCCTTCGAAAACATTGTTGCCTTCCGCGTCTTTGCGGTTTACCCACCACGTAAAATTGAGAAGCAGTTTATGAAAAACTTTTTCCAAAAAAACGCGGTCGGCTTTTCCTTTGCGTTTCGCTTCGATCTGGTAAACGCGCAGCGAAGCCCACGCGTGAACCGGCGGATTTACGTCGCCGAAAGCCCATTCATACGCGGGAATTTGCCCGTTTGGATGCATATACCATTCGCGTAAAAGCAATACCAACTGTCGTTTAGCAAAATCCGCATCGACCAGTGCGAGCGGAATGCAATGAAACGCCAAATCCCACGCGGCATACCAAGGATATTCCCATTTGTCGGGCATCGAAACGATGTCGTCGTTGTAAAGATGCGTCCATTCGCAATTTCTGCCTTTTTTTCTTTGCTTCGGCGGCGGCGCAAATGCAGAATCGCCGTCGAGCCAATTTTTGACGATGTAATGATAAAACTGTTTTGCCCAGAGCATTCCCGCGATTGCTTGCCGCTGAACGCTTTTTGCATCATCGGAAAGCATTTTCGGAATGATTCCACCGTAAAAATCGTCGGCTTCTTCGATTCTTTGTTGAAAAACAATTTCGCAGTTTTCGACAAATTCTTCGCGCGTCAAAAAATGATTTGAAGCCGTTTTATGAAGTCTTAAATAGATCGTTTCGGAAGATTTCGGTGCGATCTCGAAAACGTATTGCGCCGCCGCTTTCGTGCCGAATTTTCCACTATTAACGGCATTTTCGTTGCCGTTGACGACAAAATCGTTGATTCCGTCTTTTGTAAACGCATTTTTGTTTTCGCCGCCGTAAAGTTTTTTGTAATTCGTTTCGTTTTCGCAAAAAAGTAAGTTTTCAGAATCGGCGCAAGTCAAAAAATATTCGCCTGTTTTCTTATTTTCGAGCCGGATTTGCGAGACATTTTCCGTTTCGGTTTTGTGTTCTTCGAGAAAAGGCTTTTCGGCATTTTCAAACCAGCTCCAAGTATTGCGAAACCAAACAGTCGGCAAAATATGAAGCGGCGCGGATTCTTCACCGCGATTGTGCGCGGTAATTTTTATACAAATATCTTCTGCATCGGCTTTGGCATATTCGATAAAAACGTCGAAATATTTGTTTTCGTCGAAAATTCCCGTGTCGAGCAGTTCGTATTCGGGCTGATTTTTGTTGCGTTTACGGTTTTCGTCGCGCAAAAGCTTGTATGGAAACGCTGTTTGCGGATATTTGTAGAGAAATTTCATATACGAATGCGTCGGCGTATTGTCGAGGTAGAAATAATATTCCTTTACATCTTCGCCGTGACTTCCTTCATTGCCGCCGAGACCGTAAAAACGTTCTTTCAAAATTTCGTCTTTTCCGTTCCAAAGCGAAACAGCGAAACAAATATTCTGTTTGCGGTCGCAGATTCCGGCGATTCCGTCTTCGTTCCAGCGAAAACTTTTTAAATGCGAATGTTCAAACGGAAAATAATCCCAAGCCGCGCCGTCTGCCGAATAATCTTCGCGCACGGTTCCCCAAGCGCGTTCGGAAACGTAACAGCCCCAAAGTTTCCAATCGATTTTTTTCTCGCGGCATTCTTCGAGCCTTATTTCTTCTGCTTTCAACATTTTATCCGTCATATTTTTTCTAAAAGTTTGTCACATTTTCACCTTTTGCGTAAAGCCGTTCGGTTTTGCGTGAAAAATTAATGGACGCGGGCGTTTTTTTCTGCTAAATTGCAATTTAATATCCAGCCCCTTCATTAAATTTTTACAATTAGTTTTCGTTTTGGAAATTTCTGCTGAAAAAAGATGTGGATTAATAGTTTAGTCTAGCCAAACGGATTATGAATAAAAGTTCTCTTACGACCAAGGAGTTTTTAAAGTCGGGAAACTCGCGTCTTATCGGCGCAAGATCGGGGCTGTATTCAAAACGGCAGGGAATCGTTTCGGATGAACAGATCAAACCCGTTTTTCTGCTTATCGAACAAAAACTGACCGACGGATTTTCAAACGAAGCCGAAAAAATTCTGACCGAAACGATCGAAAGATATAATCATTCGGCAGATAATCTGGCGAATTTGAAACGTCTTTTGTCTTACACGCTCGAAACGCTCGGACGTTATAAAGAATCGCTCGAAGCCGTCAAAGATTACGAATCGGAAGAACTTCTCGAAAAACTTCCATTAGAAACGCAGATCAAAGTCGTCACGCAGCTTGCGATTTCATACAACAATCTGACCGAACATCCGAAAGCCGTAACATTGCTGAAACGCAATCTGAAACGCGCCAAACAAGACGAATTAAAACATCTTTTCGGTAGTATTTACATCGCTTTGTCGCGTGTTTACCGCAAATTGAACGAATATCCGATCTCGCGCGATTTGGCAGAAAAAGCTTTGAATTCTTTCCGCGAAGACGGAAATTGGTCGGGAATGGCGGAAAGTTATCAGGCGATCGCCGTTTCGCATTATCAAGAAGGCAACAACGAAAAATCGCTCGAATATTTTCAGCTTGCGATCCAGATCGTCGGCGATCGTCCGTCGCCGTTTATGCTCGGCAAGATTTATTCGGATATGTCGGGCGCATATTGTCAACTTCATCGTCCGCAAGAGGGAATTGCGTGTTTGGAAAAATCCATTAGATTTTTCGAGCAAACCGAACACAAACTCAATTCTGTCATCGCTTACAACAATCTCGGAATGAATCTGATGGTTTTGGGCGATTGGTCGCGCGCGGAAAAAATGATGAAACGTGCGCTCGATCTGGCAACCGAAGCAAATCACGTTCACGTTGCGGGAATTTTGGATTCGATCGGCGAATTGAAATATTTGCGCGGCGAACTTGCCGAAGCCGAAGAATTATTGAATCGCGCCGTTTCTTTTGCCAACGAACGCAAAAAAGATTGGTACGCGATCATGGCGATGCGAAATCTGGCGCGTTGTTTGGTGGCGGAAGAAAAATATTCGGAAGCGATCGAAAAAGCCAAAGAAACGATCGAAGTTTGCAAAAGCATCGGCGAAAAACAGACGCTCAACACGGCGAGTTTGGTTTTGGCAGAATCTTATTTGCAAAACGGCGATTTCAAAAATTTTGAAGCGCAGATTCAAACGGTCGAAGAAAATGCGCCCGCGACCGATTTTTTTATTCTCGGAAACATTCAACGTCTGCGCGGTTTGGAAGCTTTGCAGGAAAACGATTCCGAACTCGCCGTTCATCATTTCAGCCGCAGCTTGACGATTTTTGAAGCCGCCGACGATCTTTATCATTCGGCGTTGGCGCATTTTCTGATCGGCACGAATTTAGGCGAAAACAACGCCGAACGCGCTTTGAAACATTTAACTTCGGCGACCGAAATTTTTAATCGGCTCGGCGTAAAAACTTATCTCGAATCCGCGAAAAACGCCGCCGAAAAACTTAAACAAAGAAAAACTACAAAAGAAAAAACTTCCGAAAAACCGCGTTCCGCATCGGTCGTTTCGCAGCTTTTAACCGTTCGTTTGGCGGAAGCGACGGCTTCGCGCGAATTGCTTTTCCGCGAACTGATCGCCGTTTTACAGCAGGAAAGCCGCGCCAACAAAATCATCATCGCCGAACCGAACGAACAGAAAAAACTTTATCCGTTTATCGCGCACGGCTACGTTCCGAACGAAAGTATGGAACTCGTCGAAAAGTTTCAAAACGCGCTTTTGAAAAACGAATCGAAAAGCTTTGCGACGAAAAAAAATCTCGCGTTTTTCCATCTCAAACCGTCGAGCGCAGTTCCGGCGTATCTTTTGATCGCTCCACAATCGGGCGCGATTTTGAACGATGAAAGCTCGCTCCAACCGCTTCTACGCGTTGTCGAACTCGGAATGGACGTGATTTCTCTGCGCGAAAAAGACAAATCGCAAACGAATGATTTAGATGTCAGTCCGTTTACTTCGCAGAGTTTGATGTCGGGTTTTATTCATTCTTCGCCTGCAATGACCGCGCTTGTCGAAGAAGTTTATAAAATCCGTTCGTCCGACGTAACGGTTTTGGTAACGGGCGAATCGGGAACCGGAAAAGAACTCGTTTCGCGTGCGATTCACACGATTTCGAGCCGAAAGGACAAGATTTTTATTCCTTTTAACTGCACTGCCGTTCCGAAAGAACTCGCCGAAGGTCATCTTTTCGGCTACCGCAAAGGCGCATTTACCGGCGCGGTCACGGATTCGCCCGGAATGATCCGTGCGGCTGACGGCGGAACTTTGTTTCTTGATGAAGTCGGCGATCTGCCGCTCGATGTTCAGCCGAAATTATTGCGGTTTTTACAGGAAGGCGAAGTTCAGCCGATCGGTGAAAAACGCCCGATCAAAGTTGACGTTCGCGTAATTGCGGCGACGAATATGCCTTTGGAAGAAAAGGTCGCCGACGGCAGTTTCCGCGAAGATTTGTATTATCGTCTGAATGTGATTCGTCTGCGCGTTCCGCCGCTGCGCGAACGCCGTTCGGAAATTCCGCCGATGATAAATTATTACGTCAATCATTATTCGTCGCGGTTCAACAAAAACGGCATCACGATTATGCCGCAGACGATCGATCTTTTGATGGTTTGCGATTGGGACGGCAACGTGCGTCAGCTTTGCAACGAAATTCAGCGCATCGTGGCACGCGCCGACGACGGCGAAACGATCACGCCCGAACATCTTTCGCCCGAACTGAAACGCAACGCCAAACCGCTTGCGCCGTTCGGTGCGAATTCAAACGTCAAACCGATCACGTCTTTCAACGGTTCGTTTTCAGGCTTTAATCTCGGCACTTCCGGCGGAACGCTCGAAGAAGCCGTTTCGCAATTAGAAACGCAAATGATTACCGATTCACTGACGCGTCACAACTGGAATATTTCCCAAGTCGCCCGCGAATTAGGCTTAACGCGGCGTGGTTTGTATATGAAGATCGAACGCTACGGCATCGAAAAAGCGGCATAACGATTTGGGGTTTAGGATTGCGGATTTGGGATTTATTTTCATCCCTTATCCCTCATCCTTCATCCCTTTCAAACTTACGCCGATTCCCATTAGCATAAAAAATATCATCGCAACTTCCGCGTCGCCGAGATTGTAATGAACGATTCCGCTCGTGAAAAATCCGACCAGACCGCCGAAAATGCCTAGCAAGATTCCAAATTTCAGATTCCAAATTCCAGATTCTTGATTTCCTTTAATTTGGAATTTGGAATTTGGAATCTGAAATCTCAATTCCCGCACATACAGCCAAACGATCCAAAGCCACAAAAGCAGAGCAGGCAAACCGCGTTCGACGGCGAGTTGGAGCAGCGTCGAGTGAAAATGTCCGAGCGGCAGTTTTCCGTCTTCGAAAAGATGCCATTCTTTCGCGTAAACCTTGATCGAATCCATTCCGACACCGACGAGAAAATGGCGCGGATTTTCTGTCCAGAGGCGCAAACCTTCGGGGTAAATCGATTCGCGGTATTTGATCGAATCGTCTTTGCGGTCGAAATATCCGACACCTCGGCTTTGCTGTATAAAAATCAAACCGCCGATTGCGACGGGCAAAAATACCAACGCTAAAACTAAAATCATTTTGCGGTTGACGAGAAAAACGATCGAAAACATCGATGCAATTAACCCTAATTGCGAAGCGCGTGTGACGTTTAACAAAAGCGCAAGACACATCATCGCAAAGCAAAATAAAAGTAGCGGCGAGAATGTGAATTTGCCGAAAACGGAGAATTTTCTTTGCTCGAAATGTTCTTTCTTATTTGAAAACGAAGCGATCAGCAGACCGAAAACGAGCGACGCGATGAGTTGTAAAACTTCCGAAAACGTCGTCCAATGCCCGTAAAAACCCATCGAACGCCAATTTCGGCTTTTTTTCCAACTTGTGATGCCGAGTTTTTCGTTTGCCGTCGCGCCTTCCAATAGATCGCTGCGTTTTATCTGCACGAACAAATAATAGTCGGGACGATAAAATTTCAGCCGCGAAGTTTCGTTTTTTTCGATCTCGGCGACGATCTCTTCGGGCGTTTTTACTTTCTTTTTGTTGATTTCGAGCAGCGCGTCGCCGTCTTTGAGAACGATCGGTTCGTTGTTGTTTTCGACATAAATTGTCTTTGTCAACGGACTTTCCGCCGAAACGCCGTAAACTTCCACGCCGCGACCGATGATTCTTTCGATCGGTGTCCACAGAACGACGAACATCGCCGAAAAAATTAACGCCGACGCGATAAATTTGACGGCGCGAAACGAGCGCAGGTTATTTGCAACGTAAAAAAAGATGATAAAAAGCGCAACGCCGCGCAGCTTGTCGATCGAGATCAGCGGCGTGTAAGAAAAAATGCAGGTGAAAGCCGACCACGCGAAAAAAATCCAGAGTGCGAGATTGAGCGGAGTTTTCAAAATGCGCGGGCGCGGTTTGATAAAAAGGCGAATCAGCCACGCGAGATTGCCGAGAATCCACGAAGTCTGCGTTGCCGCGATCGAATGCGGCGCGGACAAAAACATTAAAATCAGAAAGAAAAACGCGATGCGGTCGAGCCATTGTGCCGTTTTATTTTCGCGGTTCGTGACGGCAATCTCGTCGAGCCAATTTAGAAATCTCTGCATAGAAAACTTCGGGATAACTGATAGATGATAACTGATAATGCGAATCAAGAGTAGAGATGGTTTACTTTCTCTGCGCTCTCTGCGGCTCTGCGTGAAATTTACGAAGCTGTTTCCACTTTTCATCACAGAATCAAATTTTTAATCACGCAGAGCCGCAGAGAGCGCAGAGTTATTTTTCTACTCTTATTTCACACTGATAACTGA
>DAITPE010000111.1:0-12353 GCA_036833775.1 Pyrinomonadaceae bacterium
ATAACAAATGTTTATTTATTCGGATGATAATTTATAATGCAGAATTTAGAATTTAGAATTACTACTTCTTACTTACTCCCGACTAAATTTATTTTGCCCGACCACTAACGTCTTACTCAAAATAAAAACTTTCGTTCAGCACGAGCGGTTTCAGTTTGTCGGTCACGCCTTGCCTTGCCGCTTCTTCCTTTAATAATTTCAAAGGTTCGCTCGGCGGTTCGTCCGCCATATCGAAGCGTCCGTAATGCATCGGGACGAGCGTTTTCGCCTTTGCGTCGGTAAACGCTTTCACGGCTTCGTCGGGCGCATTATGGTTTTCTTCCATCATAAAACGCGGTTTGTATGCGCCGATTCCGATCAGAAAATAGTCGATATTCGGGAAAACTTCCGCCGCTTCCTTATAATGCGAACCGAAACCTGAATCGCCGCTGAAATAGATGGTTTTTCCCGCGCCTTCGATCACATAACCGCCCCAAAGAATGTGATTCGTGTCGAAAAGTCCGCGCCGACACCAATGTCGAACGGGCAAAAACGTGACTTTCACATTTTCGTCAGGCAAATTAAACTGCTGATACCAGCCCGCCGACTGCAATTCGTTTGACGATTGCACCCAATCTTTCAAAAGTTCTTCCATCCGCAAACCGCCGAAAAACTTCGCGTTCGGAAACTTTTGTGCAATCGCGCGAATCGTATTTTCGTCCGTATGATCGCGGTGATCGTGCGACAGAAAAACGTAATCAACCTTTTTTATTTGGTCGATCGGCGATGGCATTTTCACGAGCGGTTTCAAAAATCGCGGCTCGCCGAAAACGGGATCGAGCATAATATTCTTGCCGTTCAATCGTATAAAGAACGAAGCGTGTCCCATCCACAAAACGCCGTCTTTTTCGCTCGCTAAAAATTCCGTCGGGTCGAGAATCGGCAGCCGAGCCGTGTCGTTCAGCTTTTCCTGCTTTTGCGGATTCGTGCTGAACATCCACCGCAGCATCTTCGTCGCCTTCGGCAAATACGGAAATTCGTGATTCACGAACCGCCCTTTTTCATCAAGCGGCGTTCCCTTCCAATCCGCCTTGACGGTTTTCAAATTTTCGTTACGCGTGTAATTTACAATCACTGCCCTGTCGTTCGTATCGATCAAAATAATTGCCGCGATTATGATGAAAATTAATATCAAACCCGCGCCGATTATTTTGAGAAGTTTTTTTAACATTAATAAATTTCTGCTGTTATGCTATTACAATCCCGTTTTTAGTACTCTTTTATTTGTTTTATAAATCACGCCCGATTTAGCTGGAACAATTATTTTCCATTTTCCATCTATTGCCTTCAAATTACTCGATTTGCCAGTTTCAGAAGTTAGTTCATCACTCATCAAAAATCCCAAAAAGTTCTGAATACCATTTTTGGGAATTTCAATTACCCTTTCTTTTTCAGAATTATTAAAGCCAATTATGTTCGCCAACATACCTTCGGGCGATGTATTTATGCGAGCGAAGATATATGCATCGTTGTCGTAAAATAAATCAACTGTTTTTCCTTCGCGCAATGCAACATTTTCTCTTCTTAATTTTATCCAATCCTGCGTCCATTCAAACATTTTCTGTTCGTCCGCCGTGCGTCCTTCTTTTGTGAATTTATCGGCTTTATCGCCTGCAAAACCGCCCGAAAAATCTTTGCGGTTGTCTGGGTCGTGTCCGCCCGTCATTGCGAGTTCTTCGCCGTAATAAAGCTGTGGGATGCCGCGTGTTGAAAGCAAAAATGCTGTGTGCAGCATCGCGCCTTCGAGCGTTGCGCCTTGCAGAGACATAAAACGGTCGGTGTCGTGATTGTTTTGCAAGGTCGTGACGCGGTTGATGTTTCCGTAGAATCCGTCGTATTTCAAAACGTCGCGCAGTGCGCGGACGGGCTTTTTGCCCGTGAAAACTTCTTCGGAAGTTTCCCAAAGTTTGAAATCGAAAACGCTCGGAAGTTTCGTGTCGATATTGTCCCAACCCGTTTTTCCGCCTTGGAAAAATGCCGTGTGAATCGAATCGCGCTCGAAAACTTCGCCGACCATGTAAAAATTCGGATATTGTTTCTGAATCGCCTCTGACCAATCGCGGATAAAAGTGCGCGGAACGTATTGAATCGTGTCTTGTCTGATGCCGTCGATTCCCGTTACGCCGATCCACCAGAGCGCGTTTTGCAATTCGTAACGCGCAACTTCGGGCTGATCGTAATTCATATCGGGAAGCGAAAAATCGAACCAGCCTTTCAAAGTATTGTCGATTTCGGATTTCGGCGAATTCGGGGAAAGAAGTGCAGAATTGTTAAAACGCGTCTGCTCGAAAGGCGTAAACCAATCTTCGAGCGGTGGATTTTTCATCCACGGATGTTTAAATCCGACGTGATTGAAAACCTGATCTTGAACGACCTTGATGCCGTTTTTGTGCGCCGCTTCGATCATTTCACGCAGATCGGCAAAGTTTCCGAAATGATTTTCCACGCCGTAATGATCGATCGAACCGTAACCGTGATAACTCGCCATCGGACACCAAGGTTTGTCGCACGTCGTCACTTCGTCGGAATTGTCATACCAAGGCGTGAGCCAGATCGCCGTGATGCCGAGTTCCTTCAAATACGGAATCTTCTGCGTGATTCCCTTGAAATCGCCGCCGTGCCACATTCGCGGATTCGAGCGGTCAACATTTACGTTATTCGACGTATCGCCGTCGGCAAAACGGTCTGTCATTATCAAATAAATTACGTCGTCATTCGTGATCGTTTGATTATCTTTTTTGACAGGCGCGGAGATTTCAAACGGAACTTTCGTGTTTCCTTTGTCAGTCGAAACGTCGAATTCGTATTTGCCGATCTTCGCGTTTTTCGCGATCTCGACATCGAAAAACAAATAATCGCCGCGCGAATTTACTTTGATATTTGAAACTTTAAGCTGTTTGTCTTTTGAAACGACTTTCGCATTCTGAAAATTTTCGCCGCGCACGAGCAATCGAACGGTCGAGATCGAATGATTTGCCCACCAATTCGGCGGTTCGACCTTTGAAACACTCGGTTTCGATGAATTATTCGATTCGGTTTTATTTTGCGCTGCCGTCAAATTAGCACACAACAAAACCATCAAAAACAGGAATAAAAGTCGGAATAATTTTTCTTTCTGCTCGAATATCATCGCAATAAAAATTAAAAAGGCGTGAAAACATTATGTTTCACGCCTTGAAAAAGAACAAGATGCCGACTCTTTAAGCCGGCATTTTGTTTTAGAATTCCAGCCGCGCACCAAATTGAATTTGACGGTTACTGAAAGCTTGTGTGCCGCGAATCGTTCCAAACCCGAAAACAGGATCGGTATTACCCAGATCGGTATTCGGTACACCTAATTGCGGCGTGTTGAAAAGATTGAAGAATTCGGCACGGAATTGCGCTTTGATGCGTTCGGTAATCGCAAAATTCTTGGTTGCACCGAGATTCATCACATAAGTTGCAGGCGAACGCAGACCGTTTCTTTCGAGATTTCCGAATCTTCCGGTCGGAGCGTCGGTAAATGCCGCCCGATTCAAGTATGCGCCGTTGGTACCTGTATAAGCGTTACCGACAAGATCGACACGTACGCCGTTTCTTCTGACATCGAACGGAAGTCCGCTCTGTGCCCGGTAAATTGCGTTTACTTGCCAACCGCCGACTACTGCATTAAGTGCTTTCGGAATGTCCGAACCGAATTGTCTGCCGCGTCCGAACGGAATATCGTAAACCGTTTCAACCGAAAACACGTGCGGAAAATCGATTCTTGCCGTTGCAAAAGGTTCGATAAAGTTGATGTTTGTGTCAGCAACCGCATCGAATGCACCTTCGCCGTTATCTTTCGTTTTTGAAAATGTGTAAGCTACGCGATACTGCCAGCCTTTTGTAAAACGTCTTTCGAGCTGAACCTGAAGCGAATCATATTGCGATTTGCCGATGTCGTCGCGAACCCGAACCGGATTTCCGGCTAATGTCGGGTAACACGGTGACGTAGTTCCGCCGCGCGGACAAGCGACATTTGTACCATTCTCAACGACTCTGCCGTTCAAGTTGTAATACAAAATCAAATTACGACCGCGAGTTCCGACATAACCGACGCTAAGTGCCGTGTCGTTGGTCAATTGATATTGATATTGAACATTAAACTGATGAACCATCGAAACTTGATTATCAGGTTTGACGGCTAAAACAGTCACGTTGCGCGGATCATTCAAATTTACGTCATTAACGCTGCCGATCGGCAATGCGCCTGTCGCCAAACGTGAATCGAGCGAATTGTTCGGTGCACGTCCCGAAAGCGTAATACGAACGCCGTCCGTATAATTGAACTGCGAAAATCCGCTGAACGGCGGGTTTTGTGCCAATTGGTTATCGATTCCGCCTCTGTCCAAGAAATAAAACAAACCGTATCCGCCGCGAATAACCGATTTGCTGTTGCCTTTCAAGTCATAAGCAAAACCGATACGTGGGCTGAAATTATTTTTGTCTGTTTGAGTCAAAGAATCGCCTTTGCCCGAAGCAACGATCAAGCGACCGGTTTGAAGATCGTAATTTGCTTGACGTCCATACATTTCAGTCGGGTTCGTAAATACTTCATAACGCAATCCCAAGTTTAATGTAAGTTTGTTATTTACACGCCAATCATCTTGTCCGAAAAACGCGTTTTCCCAGTTTCTCGTGCCGACCGTTCCGAACGGAGGTCCGATTTGATAGTTACAAACAAAACCGATCAAAACGTCTGATTGTTCAAATCCGGTCGAAGCCGCACCGCCGCACTGCGTCGGGTCGCCGTTACCGATCAAGAAGAAATATCCTTTTCCTCGATTCGGACGATAAAGCGCAACATCACGGCGAAGAAGAGTTCCGCCAAATTTGAAAATATGTTTTCCGGTTGTATAGCTGATGCTGTCAACGATCTGATACGTGTCTTGCGGAACGATATACGGACCAAAATCACCCGTATATTCGAGTTGTCCGTTATAACCGCCGATCAAAGCACCGCCACCCAACGAATCATCGCGGTTGGCATTGGGAATGCCGAGCGCAGCCGAAACTTTCGTATCGAAAAACGGCGGCGTATATCCATATTTGATACGATTTGCCTGAACACGCAATTCATTGAACAGCGTCGGGCTGAAAACAGTACTTAAACCGACTACCAAACCTCTCACACGCGTCGGGTTAGTTCCCGAACCGAATCCTGCCGGAAGTGCAGGCAATCTCGAAGATGTTGTTTGATCATAACGTCCCCAACTGTAACGCCCGAAAAGCTGGTTGTTATTATTCAAACTACCGTCGAGTCTAATATCGTACGTATCCGAATTTGTCGTTTGGTTTCTTGTCGTCAAGTAGTTATTAAAAACACCCGCACGATTCGGCAATGGATATGCTTGTAAATATTTCAAACCAACCGCATTCAACCGTCCGCCCGGAAGCAAATCAAGACGATTGTAAGCAATTCCGTTTCCATTGCTACAAAGATTTCCATTTGTAGTGGTGCCGGTGACGCAAACATTTTGTCCCGTCAGCGGATCACGAAGTTGTGTCGTCAAAGCCGAGAAGTTACCGTTGCGAAACTCCGCCGTCGGAACGGTTGCCGATTCTTGACCGAAAGGCAAAAACTGGCGTAAACCTTCATAATCAGCAAAGTAAAACAATCTGTCGCTTATAATCGAACCGCCGAGCGTTCCACCGAATTGACCGCGACGAAATTCTGTTTTCGTATCGTTGAAGGTCGGACGGGCATCGAAGTTATCGTTTCTGAAAAATGCAAATGCACTTCCGAAAACTCCGTTCTTACCCGATTTGACCACCGAGTTGATGATACCGCCGCCACCGCGACCGAATTCTGCAGTCGCAACGCTCGTTTGAACACGAAATTCTTGAACGGCTTCAGCCGGCGGAAAAATATTGATCGTGTTTACCAAAGATTCGTTGTTGTCAACGCCATCCAGCAAAAAGTTGTTTGCCTGCGTTCTCTGTCCGTTGATCGACAAAGCCGCGCCGCCCGTATTGCCGCCGCGATACGTTTCCGCATTATTTCCCGCACCGGAAGCAAATCCGCCCGGAATACCTTGCGTGACACCCGGTGTCAAACGCGCCAATTCCAAAACATTGCGTCCGTTCAGCGGCAATTCAACGGCTTCTTTGCCTTGAATTACTTCGCCAACCGCTGATGTTGCGGTTTCAACCAACGGCGCATCATTCGTAACCGTAACGATTTCACTGACACCGCCCGCTTCCAAACTGAAATTCAAATTTGCAACTTGCTGAACTTCGAGCGTGATTTGCTGCTTAACCGTCTTAAAACTATTCTGTGTAATTTCTATTCCGTATCGTCCCGGCGACAAGGAAAGCACCGAAAAGCTTCCATCTTCACCGGTTTGAACTTTAATCGCTCGATTTGTGGCTAATTCCGTAACCGTCACGCTTGCACCGCTTACGGCGGCACCTGCCTGATCCGTGACAGTTCCTTGAATACGAGCTGACTCAGTTTGAGCCAAAATTGGTAAAACCAATCCAAGCATTGCAAATGTTAGCCCCAGCAACCGTTTCGACATGAAACTTTTTATTTCAAACATTTGTTTTATCCTCACCTAATTTTATAGAACTCTAAAGATTTTCTGCGACCTTAACCAAGTTACGTTGAAACAAATAATTCAAAAAATCTGAGCATTTATATTGTTAATTCCAATAAAAATCAGATTTCGTAATTTCGGTTATGATTCAATAGATAGTTTACTTTGTTTATTTACCCAACAAAGTTGTAATACAGATTTAATGCTAATGTCAAGAAATCTTTGTATTTTTTTTAAATTTTAGCTTGCAGATGCAAAAATTCTTGCCAAAACCAAGCTCAAAGCACCGATTAAAGTCGGACTGTCGCCGAGCGTTGATGCGGTAATAATCGTTTTCGGCAGGCGGCTTCTGACACTTCGTTGGACAACTGAATTAACGTCATCGGCGATCAAATTCCATACGTTTGTTATGCTGCCGCTCACGACGATCGCCTGCGGACTCAAACCGACCACCAAATTTGAAATGCCGACACCGAGATATTTTGCCGTTTCTTTCAATGCGCCGAGCGCGTGCGGTTCGCCGTTATTGGCTAAACCAATTAAATAATTAAAATTAATGTCGTGCGATTTGGTACCGTTGTTGATAAACGAATTTTTATAACGCTCGACCGTCGCTTTTTCTGAAGAAAGTGCTTCCCAGCAATCGCGGCTACCGCACGAACATTGCACCGGAGCATTTTCGCCGACGATCATATGTCCGAATTCACCTGCCGCTCCTTTTTCGCCGTGATAAACCTGCCCGTCGAAAACCACGCCCGTTCCGATGCCTTCGGAAACCAGAACCGTAATGAAATTTTTCACTTTTCTGATCTGTTCCTGCCCAAACCAAAGTTCGGCAAGCGCGATCGCGTTGGCATCATTTTCCATTGTGACGGGCAATCCCGTCGTTTCGGTCAATTGCTGTGCAATGTCCCAATCGCGCCAACCGAAATACGGAATATATAAAACTTTTCCGCGCGACTGATCGACGATTCCGGGCAAGCTCATCCCGATTTCGAGTTGTTCATCTTTGTATTTTTCGGCAATTCTCGAAACTCTTTCAAGAATCTGCCGATTCATATAATCAATGTGGTGCGAAGTTGTAAACTGTTCCTGTTCCAACACTTTACCCTCTAAATCGGCAACCGCGATCGTCGTTTCGCGCGGTGTCAGATCGATGCCGATTGCACACGGACTTCCCGTCTTCAATTTGAGCAAAGTCGGCTTTCTGCCGCCCGTCGAACTTCCCGTTCCGATCTCTTCGATCAAGCCCGATTCTTGCAGTGAATCGACGATTGCCGATACGGTCGAACGCTGAAGCGCGGTTTCGCGGGCAATTTCAGCGCGTGAAATCGGTGCGCGGTCGCGGACATAATTCAGCACGATCTGCTTGTTTATGTCGCGAATGGTTGTGGGACGCGCAATCTGATTTTTTGCTTTTTGCAAATATATTCTTTTCATTTATTCAAAAGCCTTTTAGGAGCAATTTGCAGATTTTCCGTTAAATCTAACTGAAATGTTTGTTGCATCAACAAACAAACTTAATTCATAAACCTTTTTTAGTTTTTTTTCAATTGCAATAAAAAAAAAGTTAGTTTTGCCTCAGCCTTCATTTATTTATTAATCTGCCTTGAAAAAGTCGGTATCAATACCAAAATATGTAAATTTTACGAGGGATTCCAAATTTATTTCAATTCTTTTTCTTCAACTCTTTATTCAATTAAGTTATATTGAAAATTGAAATTAATACAATGAACTCCAGATTTTCCGAAATTCAGCCGTCAAAACTTATCACGTCTTTGCGAAACAACAATCTGCTTCCGGCGATCGTTTTTTTGCCGACGCGCCGCAAATGCGACGAAGCCGCGACCGAAGTTGCAGGCGATAAATCGCAGAAAACCGACAGCGAAAAACAATTGATCCGTGAGCAAATCTTCGAAGAATATGCCATCGAAAATCCCGAAATAAAACGTCACAAACACCGCAAGGTTTTGATTCGCGGCGGCGTGGCGGCGCATCACGCGGGACATATTCCGGCTTGGAAATTACTGATCGAAAAAATGATGTCGAAAGGTTTGCTGAATGCGATTTTTGCAACTTCGACAGTTGCCGCCGGAGTCGATTTTCCGGCGCGAACGGTCGTAATTTCAAACGCCGACGCGCGTGGAAACGACGGTTGGCGTTCGCTGAAAGCTTCGGAATTACAGCAGATGACCGGACGCGCCGGACGACGCGGAAAAGATAACGTCGGTTTTGCCGTGCTCGTGCCGGGACAATTTCAAAATCCGAAAAAGATCGCCGAACTGCTGAAATCTCCGCCCGACGAACTTCAAAGCAAATTTCGTTCGACATATACGAGTTTGCTGAATTTGCTCGACGCTTTCAAAAGTTTTTCGCAAGTCCGTGAAATTGCCGAAAAAAGTTTTGCTTTCCGCGAAACGGCGCATCAGATCGACAAGCTCGAAAAATTGCGCGAAAGAGTTTCAATCAAAATCCGTGAAAACATCAAAAAAAGCGGTTTCGATTTGTCGCTTTCAGACATTCGCGGTTTTGAAAGATTGACGAGCGCAAGACTTCGTTTACAGGAACGCGCACCTACTTCTCGTGCCGATCTGCGGCGCGGTTGGCTGACGGAAAATGTTCATTCGGGCAGAATCGTAACGACGGGCAGAAGCGGAAAACGCTTTTTTATGGTTTTATCCGTCAACGGCGAAAAAGTTTCCGCGATGCGCGACGACGGGCAAGGAACGAGTTTTGCGCTCGATCGTGTAAACCATATTTACACAAATACTTATCCGCTCAAAGACGACGCGATCGAAAAGGCTTTTTTCGATGTTTACGAAGAAAAAAATCCGCCGCTCGATGAGCCGAAACTTTCACAAAAAAATTCAGATTCGGACGAAACCTTGGCAATTATAAATTCCGCGCTCGAAAAATTCTTTCCCGAAAACTCAGACGAAACTGAAAAGCGAAATTTGACGAGTTTTTTATGGGAAATGTGGAACGATGCCGAATATTTGGAAAAATCAGCACGCGACATCGAATTTTTGAAATCCGACATTTGGCTTCCCTTTGAACGCCGCGCAAAAGTTTTGGATCATTTCGGTTATCTCGATTTTGCGTCGGAAAAAGTCACCGAACGCGGAAAATGGCTGGCAGATGTGCGCGTCGATCGTCCTTTATTGGTCGGCGAAGCGTTGCGTCACGGAATTTTTGAAGATTTAAAACCGCCGATGGTTGCGGGAATTATGGCTGCGCTTGCCGCTGATTCCGATCGAAATTACGGCGAACTTTATCTTTCTTACGATTTACAGGACACTTTATCCGCATTTGAATCAATCATTTACGAAGTTTCGGGCGTCGAATGGAAAAACGGCATTCAGCCGACCGAAGAAATAAATTTTTCGGCGGCGGCAACGGCGGAAAATTGGGTTGACGGAATGGATTGGAACGATCTCGTTTTCAAAACTAACGCCGAAGAAGGCGATTTGGTTCGTCTTTTATCACGCACCGCCGAAGCACTTCTGCAAATCGCGAATTTACGCGAATCGAACCCGAAAGCGGCAGAAATTGCGCGTGAAACGGCGGATATAATCTTGCGCGAGCCGATTAAATAATTTTAAGAAGATTTGCCTGCGAAATAAACGAAAAAGACGAAATAAAGAAATAACTATTTAATTTTCTTTTCGTGTCTTTCGTTTATTTCGCAGGCAAATCTTCTTTTATAAATCCTTGACCATTTCGATCTGCGATAGAAATTCTTCAAAACCGCATTTTTTCATAAATTTGCCGAAACCTTCGATGTTTTCGTCAACATTGCTGATGCGCAGTTTGGTTTTCGGTTCAATTCTTTTTCTGATTTCGCCTAAAATGTTCAAAGCAATGCCTTTACCGCGATGTTTCCGATCAACGGCAAGCTGTGCGATCGTTCCCGAACGCGAAAAAACCGCGCCGTAACCGACGAGTTTTTCCGTTGAAAATGCGCCGAGAACGCATTTTGTCGAAAGCATTCGTGTGATCGATTCTTTTGAATTCTGCCACGAAGGTTTTCCGTCACAAAATTTTTCAAATAAATGCCAGTCGGGATTTTCGAGTTCGCGTATTTCGAGATTTTCGATTTTTTTCTGCTTCAAATCTTGTTTCTGTTCAAAAAATATCAACCGTCTTTTTTCTTCAAAACCGATTTTTTTGTAAAGACGAAAAGCATTTTCGTTGTGTGAAATAACTTCGAGAAGAATTTGTTTGAAGCCGTTTTTCTTAAAATTCGGGGTCATAAAATCAAACATCGCTTTGCCCGCGCCTTTTTTTCTGAATTCGGGAATTACGCCCGTTCCGGCATCGTAAACGGTTTCCTTTCCGAGCCAATCGCCAATGCCGTTCAAGGTCACGCCGATCATTTTATTATCGGCAAAGGCACCGACGCTTTTTTCGAGTTTTACGCCGTTTTGTGCGATGTGATTTTCGAGCTGTGCTTCGGTCAATTGAAATTTAATGACATAATCCGAATATGCTTCTAAAAATGTTTTGTGAATGTCGGAAAAATCTTCATTCCGTAAAAATCTAAGGTCTATTTTCATTTACAGTTTCTGCTTATTTGTTGATTTGTTTGGGGTTTAACTAAACTTTAATGATAATAATAATATAATATTACGCTTTTGATTCCAATTCGTTTAGTTTCACGAAATATTATCTTACCGAAAATTAATATTTACTTTTATTTCAAGATTAATTTGTTTTTTGTTACGAGTTTGTTAAAATTTTTTTCAGGTCAATTGTAAATTAATTTTTCAAATGACAGACTAAAAATTATATGAAAGTTTTGCTGGCAGACGAATACGGGTTTTGTTTCGGCGTCGAACGCGCCGTCGAAATGGTTGAAGAAGCTTTGGAAGAAGGCGACACGGTTCGCACACTCGGTCCGCTGATTCATAATGAACAGGAAATGGACAGGCTCGGCAAATTCGGCGTTTCGACTATTCAAGAGCCGGTGCAGATTCAACGCGGACAAACTGCCGTGATTCGCGCACACGGAGTTACGCCTCAAGTTCAAAAAGATTTGGAAGAAAAAGCGTCGAAAGTAGTTGACGCAACTTGTCCGTTTGTAACACGCGTGCAAAAACTCGCGGCGCGGGCGGCGGCTGAAAATCGTCACGTGATCGTCGTTGGCAATCCTGATCATCCTGAAATGATCGGCGTCAAAGGTTACGCGCCTGAACACGCTTTCGTTATCAAAGATGAGACTGAAGTCATTAGTTTGCCGAAACTCAACAAACCGCTTGTCGTTTCGCAGACAACGATCAAAGCAAAAACTTTTTATGACACGGCGGAAGCAATCAAAACGAAAACTGACGACGAAGTTCAAGTTGTAAATACGATTTGCTCGGCGACGCGCGACCGCCAAGACGCGGCTCGTGCGCTTGCTGGCGAAGTTGACGCTTTTTACATTATCGGCGGTCGTCACTCGTCAAACAGCCGCAAGCTTTTAGCGGTTTGTCAGGAACAATGTCCGAAAAGTTTTCTGATCGAAACCGAAGACGAAATCGAAGAAAAAGATTTAGTTGGTGCAAAACAAGTCGGCGTTACGGCAGGCGCGTCAACTCCCGAATGGCTGATTCAAAAGGTTGTCAAACATCTTGAAAATATCGGCGAAAAACTCGAAAAATGAGTTGCCGTTAAGATAATTATTGCGATTCCCGAAACAAAAAAGGCGGATAAGATTTTTTCAACTTATCCGCCTTTTTTTTATTTTTGTAAATTAGTTAGTTTACGGGTTCAGTC
>DAITPE010000112.1:0-12341 GCA_036833775.1 Pyrinomonadaceae bacterium
GAATGAAGCATTAATGGCAAAAAATCCAACCGATAATGTCCTTGATCCAAGCTGCAAAATGAATTTTGCAGCTATAGATATTGACAATCAGGCATACACGGATTATCGTATCACCAAAAAACAACTAAAATTTATCAATATGGAGAATACAACTAATTTAGCGGAACAGATTATTGAAACCAGCAGTGTATTTACCGAAACGCTTCGGATGGAAAATGCCGTTCATCAGCTGCAACTTAATGAAGCGATTGCCATGACCGTTCACGCTTTTGGCGAACTGATCGCATTATGCAAAGATGCAATTGCAGTTGGAAAACCGAACAGCATTGCGCAGGGACATCAAAATCTCATAGAAACTGCCCAAAAAGCACTTTACGAGGTTCAGCAAACAGCCGCCCAGCCGGTAACTGCGACACCGGCGGTAAACGAATTGCCGACCGTTTCTGACAGTATCGAATTGGATAAGGCAGTTGTTCAGGCGATCGCTTTGTCATACCACAATGCGGTGAACGCGCAGATGCAGGCAAACGTTACGCTGCAGGCTGCGACAACTCAAATAATAGCGACAATTTTATCGGTAGCGACGGCAACATTGAGCATTGCCGTTCGTGAGGCGGAACAAAAGAAGTCAATCACCGGTTAATAAATAACAGGGAAAGTTGTTTTTCACATTAATATCTCATCAATTCGCGCACGGATGGTTTAACGTAATCAACCTGCAAATAAACTGTTCATTGATAAAAACTTGCCGTCCGAAATCGCTAAACGACTGTTTATTAAATATTTATTGCCGTTATTTATAATGACTGAAAAAATGAAATCGAGCCTTGTATTTTAGGTTCAACCCTTTAAGCTACATAAAGGAAGGAAGCCGTCGGGAAGCGGCTTCCTTCAAGTTGTTTAAAGAGAAAAAGCCCGAAACTTATAAAAAGTCTCGGGCTTAAATTTCTTTTTGGGAAGAACCTTTACTGCAAGCTACACAAGATTCCGAAAAAAACTAGCTGAAAATTCCTACGATGAAATCTTCAATTTGATGAAATAAACAACCACAGGCAGTCGGATCGCAGTTTTTACTTTGCGGAGTCCATTTGCCCGCTTCATTGTGGCAAAGACCGTATTGCTTGTTCGGATTATCTATCGCCGAATCACCGGTTTTGCCCGCAAATGCGGTAGTTACACACAAAAGCAACATTAATGTTGCGAAAAGTTTCTTCATATTCGGATTCTCCTGTCAAATAACAATGATGCTTTTAGAAAGGCACGGGAAGCATTATCGCCAGCACCGTCCGAAGCGATAAATACCGAAAAACAACAAGATAATATACCTATTTCTCTCTTTCATCAATTAATACTTCGTGAAAACTATATTTTTGGTAATAAGACTTTAAATTATGTGAATCAAGAGTAGAAATTGAAGATATTCTTTGCGCTCTTTGCGTAAAACTTTGCGTGCTTTGCGGTTAAGTTGAATTTAAACGCAAAGTCCACAGAGAAAAAACTCAAGACGCAGAGAACGCAAAGCCTTTATTTATCGAGAATATTTCTACTTTTGATTCACATAAATTATATAAATTTCGATTTTTTTTTGACACCGATTTTTTATTTATTCATAATGCTAGGACTAATTATTTTAAAGGAGTCCAAATTAATGAAGGGTTTAGTGTATTTTGTTTTTTCCGGCAAAAGAGCCGCGGCAACGTTGCTGCTGACATCTTTTTTTACTTTTATTCTATTCGGAACGCCGTTTACCCAAGTTTCCAAAGGCGAAAATAAAGCTGACGAAAGAGCAAACTATCCTCGGCAATCTTTTGCCGCTGCGACCGCAAAATCGTCTGCAAATAACGCGCAATCGGCGAATTCTCCCGAAATTTTGCTGGCAGACGAAAACGATAATTCATTTGTCGAAAGAGGAATGAGAATTTCCGCTAAAAACGGATTTCCGAAGGCAATTTATCAAAGCGATTTTCGCGTCGCGGGCAGCAATCCCGAAACACAGGCGCGGCAATATCTAACCGCGAACCGAAATCTGTTCGGTCTCGCGGTGAAAGACATCGAAAATTTGCGTTTACACGCAGTTCGCACTGATGAAACGGGAACGACCGTGCGTTTAAGGCAGATTTGGCAAGGCTTGGCGGTCAATAAAAACGCGGAAATTACGATTCACATCAACCGTGAAAAGATCGTCGATTTTGTAATGAACGGTTTCGTTTACGGCATCAAACTCGAAAATATCAAGCCTGAAATCTCTGCGTCGGATGCACGGCAAACAGTCGTAAATCAACTCGGAACGGTCAGCGAAAATCTGCGCGATGAAAAAAATGACTTGATGATCTTTCATTATCAAGATACGGATTATCTTGTTTACCGTGTTAATTTTACGGCGGACGATCAGGTCGGCGATTGGGAAGCTTTTGTCGATGCTAAAACGGGAAACCTGCTCAAATTAGAAGACATCGCGCTTTACTATAAAGAGAAAAAAGATGGAAAAATTAGACCTGCTTCAAAAGATTCAAACGCGATTCTTGCCGTCGGCACGGGAAATGTTTTCGATCCTGATCCGCTGACGACTTCGTTGCAGGCTTACGGCGGTTCTTACGTTGACGGCAGTGATGCCAATGCCGCAGTTTTGACGGCGCAGTTAAAAAGCGTGACTTTGCCGGATATTACCCTGAGCGCAGGAACTTATTCACTGGTCGGTCCATACGCCGCGATCATCGACCACGAAGCACCGAACAAAGGATTATTTACGCAGGCAAGTTCGTCTTTTGCTTTTGACCGCAACGCCGACAATTTCGAAGCCGTAAATTGTTATTACCACATTGACTCGATGATGCGTTATTTGAACGTCACGCTCGGATTGAGCATTCAGCCGTATCAATACGGCGGCGGCGTTCGGTTCGATCCTTCGGGATTGAGCGGTGCCGATAATTCGCATTACACAACCGGCAATGGCTCGCTGGCATTCGGCGAAGGCGGCGTTGACGATGCCGAAGATGCGGACGTGATCATTCACGAACTCGGTCACGGACTTCACGATTGGGTGACGGCAGGCGGATTGTCGCAGGTAAACGGACTCAGCGAAGGAACGGGCGATTATATTGCCGGTTCATACAGCCGTTTCAAAGGTGGTTGGACAAGTGCGCAAGCGGCTTATAATTGGACATTTAATTGGGACGGACACAATCCCTTCTGGGGCGGACGCATTCTCAATTATGGTTCTGTATATCCCGCCGGATTAGTAAATCAAGTTCACACTGACGGACAGATTTGGGCAACCGCCAATATGAAGATTTGGGACGACATCGGACGGCAAAAAGCCGACAAAGCTTTTTGGAGAGGACTGTCAACGACCAACTCCGCGACCAATCAAAACGATGCCGCAAACGCCGTCTATCTCGCCGCGCGAAATTTGGGTTATTCGACCGCCGAACTTCTGGCAATGCGAAACCGATACACTGCCGCCGGATATACGATTTCCGTGACGACAGCGGCAAATTCGTCGGTTGCCGGAAAGGTTAAAACGAATGACGGCAGAGGCTTGACCAATGCGCTCGTGTTGTTGACGAATGCAAATGGCAATACTCGTTCGGTGCGAACATCGTCGTTCGGCAATTATCGTTTTGACGAAGTTGCAAGCGGTGAAACTTACACGATCTCCGTGATCTCAAAACGCTTTCAATTCACGCCGCAAATCGTTTCGGTAAACGACAACGTGACCGATCTGGATTTCACGGCAAACGGATCAAACGAGTAATTTTTCAATAAAAATAATAGAAAAAGGCGAAGTTGAAAAACTTCGCCTTTCTCATTTTGAACTAAAAAGAAATCAATATTTCATCAATTCCTGCACGGCTTTTTCGACATCATCCGATTGCGGCAGGATGAAATCTTCGACTTGCGGAGCATACGCGACGAAAGTATCGGTTGCGCCGACGCGTTTGACGGGCGCGTCGAGATATTCGAAAAGTTCGTCCGAAATTCGCGCCGCGATTTCTGCACCGTAGCCGTAAGAAAGCGGGTCTTCGTGCGCAACGATCACGCGGTTCGTTTTCTTGACCGATTCGGCGATCGCTTCCCAATCGTACGGAACGAGCGTGCGCAGATCAATCAAATCAACCGTAATTCCCTGCTGTTCGAGACGTTTTGCGGCTTGATTCGAGCGTTCGACCAATGCGCCAAAAGTCACGATCGTGACATCGTTTCCTTCGCGAACCTTTTTCGCTTTGCCGAACGGAATCATAAACTCCGACGAAGGATACTGCGATTTGTTGTAAACCTGTCGGTATAAATGTTTGTGTTCCAAGAACATAACCGGATCGTCGCAACGAATCGCGGTTCGCAGAAGTCCATTTGCGTCGAGCGCGGTTGACGGATAAACGATGCGAAGTCCGGGCGTGTGGGCGAAAAGCGTCGTGCCGCTTTGCGAGTGGTAAACTGCGCCGCCTTTCAAATATCCGCCGACCGGGACGCGCATGACCATCGGGCATTTCGAATCGCCGTCACTTCTCCAACGCATGACGGCAACTTCGTTGCGAATTTGGTGCATCGCAGGAAAAATGTAGTCGAAAAACTGAATTTCGACAACGGGTTTCAAACCGCGCAAAGCCAAACCGACCGCGCGACCAACGATGTTTGCTTCCGCTAAAGGCGAATTGAAAACACGCGCTGAGCCGAATTTTCTTTGCAGATTTGCAGTAACTTTGAAAACGCCGCCTTTTCCTTTGACCGTTTCGAGATATTTTTCACGCGAAACGTCCGCCACGTCTTCACCGAAAACGACGATGCGCGAATCGCGTTCCATTTCTTCGTGCATACAGCGGTTGATGAGATCGACCATCGTTCCCGCATTGCCTGAAAGCTCCGCGCCTTCTTCCGTGTCAAAATCTTTCGATGTCGGGTCAACGTCGGGCGAATAAACGTTTCTGTAAGCCGATTCCGGCGCAGGTTGCGGCGTGTTAATCGCAATGTCGGCGGCTTCGTTTACTTCCGTGTCAATTTCCTTGCGGATTTTTTCCAAATCTTCCGACGAACAAATTCCTTCATTCATCAAAAATTCGCCGAAAGTTTTGATCGGATCGATGCGCGCTTCGGCTTCGCGTTCTTCTTCGGGACGATAAAGTTTTTCGTCGTCGGAAAGCGAATGCGAATAAGGACGAATGACTTTCGCATGAACGAATGCCGGACCTTTTCTTTCGCGGCAATATTCTACCGCGCGTTTGAATGTTTCGTAACTTTCAAGCGGATTCGTGCCGTCGCATTTTTGGATGTAAAGATTCGGAAATCCCGTAACCAATTTTGAAATATCGCCGCCTGCCGTGTTGACTTCAACCGGAGTCGAAATCGCGTAACCGTTATCTTCAACGACGAAGATCACGGGCAATTTCATGTTGCTGGCGGAATTTAACGCTTCCCACCATTCGCCTTCACTCGTCGTGCCGTCGCCGACCGACATATAAACGACTTCGTCGCCTTTGAACCCGTCAACTTTATCTTTCAATTCGTCGGCAAGCGTCGCGCGATAACCTGCTTCAGCCGCGCCGACGGCGTGAAGCGCCTGCGACCCCGTGCAGGAAGACTGCGAAGGAACATTCAATTTCACGCTTCCCCAGTGCGAAGGCATTTGGCGACCGTGCGAGTTCGGATCGGGTTCCGCACCGACCGAAGACCAAAGCATTTCCTGCGCCGTCATTCCGAGTCCGAGCATCAACGCGCGGTCGCGGTAATAAGGAAAAAACCAATCGTAACCCGGTTTCATCGCCAAAGCCGCGCCCGCCAAAACGCCTTCGTGTCCTGCGCCCGAAATCTGGAAAAATATCTTATTTTGTCCTTTAAGCTGAATTTCCTTGTCGTCGATGCGCCGCGACATATACATCGTGCGGTAAATGCCGACCAAAGTTTCCGTATCGAGTCCCGAATATTTTTCTGCTTTCGGCTGTGGTTTCGGTTTTGCCGGAACTTTCGGTTTGACGGCTTTCGCGGTTTTTTGAACCGTTTCTTTAACAAGTGCGCCGTCGCCGACCGTCATCGGTTTTTTATCGACCGTTTTTGCTGATTTTTTCGTTGATTCAGTTGCTTTTTTTGATAGATTTTTTTCTTTATTATTGCTTTTATTGGTTTTCGCCGAGTCGGCTTTTTTGGTTGCTGTTGCCATTTTTTATAATTCCTGTTTAATAACGATTTTTGATAAAAGGATAACTTTTTAAAATACCAAAGATGAAAGACTCTAGCAATTTAGCGCAGAAAGTCTTTCTTTTAATATATTTTTGAAGTATTTTTTTAGTCTTTTAAAAATCTTTCGGCAGAAGTTTGCGCCGACAATTCATCGAGATTTAAACGAATCATTCCACCCGCATCGGAAAATGCATGCATCGTTGCGCGGCGTTGTTCGCGCGTATAAAAGAAAACAAATCCGGCAATGATTCCGCTTACGATCGCTAATCCCAAACCTATCAGAATAGCAAACAACGTCGAAAGAAAAATGTCTGAAGTAGTTCGCACGAAAGCGCGTTCGGCTTTGTGTTGCAAATGAGGGTCTTCGCCGAGCCATTGAACGGTTTTTTCGTATTTTATCTGCTCTAACAAAGAATTTGCCGAAGTTTCATCGGGTGAGTCGAAGACGAAAACATTGTAATTTCCGATTCTGCGATAAAAAATTTTCTGAGTTTCTCCGAGTTCGGCAAGCCGTTGATTGGTTTTTGCGTCCATATCGACGGAAAACTGCGGTGTCGAATATTCGAGAATCAAAAGTTTCCCTTGCGGATAATTTGCAGTGACGGCTTCGGTTCCGCCGGCAAAGTTTATCAGATCAAAAACGGGACGTTCGCCCAAAGCCGTGCGTAAATCCTCAACATTATGAGTCAAAATTGCACGATTTCGCACATTTTCCCAATCGGGAAGATGTTTGATCAAAACAGGAATTCCGTCTTCTTCCGAAACTTCTTGGCTTTTTACGGTCGGCGTTTTTTGATTCTGCGCGAAAACATTTTCTGAATTCGGCAAAAACGCCACACCTAAAAACAACAATATTACAAAAAAAGCCTTTTTCATTTTTGATTTTTCCCTACTTTTCGGGAATTTTCCCGCTTATTTATGGAATTTATTGATAGTAGCATTATTTGAAAATCAACGGCAATCTGCATCAAATCCATACATAAACGAAAACGTATGCTAAATACTTCACAAGCTACACGCTTTGGTTTGAATCTGAACTTGGATGTGAGGCGAAATTAAAAGTATGCCTAAAAAAATGCAACAAAAAGGCTATTTCGGCGTGAGTTAAAGATGCTTTTGTAAAAAGCGTCCCTTTTGGCACACGAATTGATGTATAAACAGCGCGAGGGGGAATTAGAGAGAAATGATGAATACGACAGAAACTTTGAATTATCCGGTTTGGCAAAGTGGTTTGGGAAATGTAAATGAAAAGGAAACGGTTGAAGCCGAACAACTGGAAAATGTTAGTTCCGCCAACGATTTTCAATTAGCGAAATCAGCCGCAAATGGTGATATGGCTGCTTTCGAAGAAATTTATCAACGTCATCACCGCAGAGTTTATTCAATCTGTTTGCGAATGCTGCAAAACGCGCAAGAAGCAGAAGATTTGACGCAGGATGTTTTTATCCAGCTTTATCGCAAGATCGGCAGTTTTCGCGGCGATTCGGCTTTCACGACGTGGTTGCACAGAATGACGGTCAATCAAGTTCTGATGCATTTCCGCAAAAGAACCGTGAAGTTTGAAAAAACGACCGAAGAAGGCGAAACGCCCGTTCAGATCGTTCCGGGAACGGAAAGAGCCGACAAAATGCCGATCGTTGATAAGATCGCGCTCGAAAGTGCGATCGAACAGTTGCCGAACGGATATAAAAATGTTTTCGTTTTGCACGATGTCGAAGGTTTTGAACACGAAGAAGTTGCCAGAATCTTAGGCTGTTCGGTCGGAACATCGAAATCGCAATTGCACAAAGCACGTTTGAAACTGCGTAAACTTTTGCAGAAAAAAGCAAATCCGCGTCTTGTTTCGGGTTGGTAAGATTTGAATTAAATAGAAATGAAAAAGGCTTCTCAGTTTTGAGAAGCCTTTTTTGTTTACAACCAATTTTCTTTGATCTTTATGTTTCGACGGTCGAGTTCGGCAACGAATTTTTCAGCATCGATCGCTTTTTCCTGCGGCGTTGCGCCGCGTGTCGCGACATCGCCGCGCGCCATCATTTGCGCGATGATCGAAGCCGGAAACGCCGTCGTCCGCATCATCGCACTCAAGCCTGTCGTTTCGTCTTGCTTATCAACGATGTCATAACGCAATTTCTTTGTTTCACCGTCTTTTTTACCGACAAATTCCAATCTCACCAAAACATAATCCGGTTCGTCCGACGGAAGATGCTTTTGCAAAAGTTCGCCTAAAACCTTGCGCGGCTTGATCTTAACGAAATCCGCGACAATTTCTTCGCTCGAACAAAGTCCGAGATCGATCATCATTTTGAATTTCTCGCAATGTCCGGCGTAACGAATCGTTTTGTAATCCAATTCTTTTATTATACCTGAAAAAGTATCGGGCAAAGTCGAAGTTCCGCCCGAAGTCTGAAACGCTTCGAGCGGCGGAAAATCTTCAAATTCGAGACTTTCGAGTTCGGTCATCGATTCGACTTCCTTAATTTCGCCGTCGCGAATCACCCGCGCAACTTCGATATATTCGTTTATCAAACCTTCGACGCTAAAAACCAATTGATATTGCAAAAGCGTTTTCGGCTCTTGCGGCAAACCACCGACGCGAATGTGAATTTCTTGCGTTTCATCAAAACGATTTGCGCCGTGCATTGCCAAAATCGAAACCATTCCGGGCGCGAGTCCGCAATCGGGAATGATGTTGATTCCGGCGTTTTTCGCTTCCGCGTCGAGCGCAAGCTGTTCGTCTACGACGTAATTGTTTCCGCCGAGATCGCAGAAATTCGCCTTCGTTTCGATCGCAGCTTTTGAAAGCGATGCGTTATACCAATAATTTACGCACGAAATCACCGAATCGTGTCCGCGCATCAATTCGACGACGGCTTCATAATCGGAACAATCAATCTGTTTCGCCGAAATTCTGTCCGTGCCGACCGCGTTTGCAACTTCCTGCGCTTTTTCAAAATGAAAATCGGCAACCGTTACGCTCGAAACATCCGGCGAATTATGGATCAGATCATAAACTGCACCGTGTCCCATTCGTCCTGCACCGAGAACTAAAATTTTCATAATATTTTAAGTAGCGAGTAAAGAGTAAAGAGTGGAGAGTGAAATAGTTAAAATCTCTCCACTCTCCACTCTTTACTTTCTAGCTGAATTTTTTACCATTCATCAAAAGCATCCGGTTTTTGCGCGGCGATAATATCTCCGGCGTGTTCCCAGACCTTTTTCTTCCAAACACGTAATCCGTCCGTCACGGTCAGCGCAACCTGCGGATGCGCGGCGTTGCGTTCGAGCCGAATAACTTGCGCCGTAACGCTTACTTCATCTTCGGGATTTTCCGTGATGGTCAATGTAACCTTGCCTGCAACTGTCGGCAGAGTGCGCGGGAGGTAAATCAAAACACCATGCGGACCGACATTTTCGGTTAAACCTTCTTCCGTTATTTCGTTTCCTTTTTCGTCTTTCCATTTCAGGCGAATCGGGAAAGAGATGGCATATCGTGAACCTATGCGACGTTCTTGCATAATAAAATTTTTCTACTTTTTTACACTGAAAATTTCAAATTGAAATCCGTTTGAAATATACGAAATAAACCTTGCTAAGTCCATTAAAGAGAGTAGTTTTTTCCGTTCGCCAAAACCTTGAAAAACAGCAATTCCATACAGCATAAGGACTTGCGGTTTTTAGTGTGGTGGACACGCTTGTAAAAAAGTGCTATCATCTTAAATTGTTTAGGTCGGAAACGGCTTAAACTTGGCGGAATTACAACCCCAAACCCTTCAATTTTACGAACGAAAAACATAGATAATATTCGACGAAATTTTTCGGATATTATTTTGCGTTTAATTGAAAATTCAAAAAAAGTAGGAGAATGAATAATGAAAAATCTAGCTAGAGGAAGCGTTATTCTGACCTTGGTTGCTTTATTTGCAGTGTATTTTATTGCAGAAACCAAAACAGAAGCCGCTCTCGTTATAGCGAATGATTCTAAAGGAAGCATTCAACGAATTAATAACGACATACAATTTAATAGAATAGAATTAAAAGAAACAGAAAATACAGAAATCGAAGGTGATTTCTCGGAAATTGAAAATTTAATCAACGCCGCTGCAAGCAGCAGCAACGTCAGTCTTTCATCAATGGGTTCATTTACAGCAACCGCATATTGTTTGAAAGGCAGAACCGCATCAGGCTCAGGTGTCAGACGCGGAATCGTTGCCGCCGATCCAAGAGTTTTACCACTCGGAACAAAGATAAATTTACAAGCAGGTTCATACAGCGGCAGTTACGTGGTCGCCGATACCGGCGGCGGAATCAAAGGACGCAGACTCGATATTTGGGTTTCAAGCTGTTCGGAAGCAAGACGTTTCGGACGCAGAACCGTTGCAGTCAGCAAATAAAATTTAATACATTTTTAGAATATCTTTATTCGATCAGCCGTTTCAAATTAATTGAAACGGCTGATTTTTACTTTTAAAGCACTGCTAATCCAACTTCGGCAAGACGTATTGAATTTCAGCAATTTCCGCCAAATCCGCAAGTTTTTCGATCGAAATCTTCCCTACGATCCGGTCTTTGCTTTGTGCTGAGGAAACTTCAAAACCGAGCGTTTTTAGTTTCTCCAAAACTTCGGCAGATTTTTCCTTCACGGAAATTTGAATTTCGGCTTTTCCGTTTTTCACGAATTTACCTTCGTTTGCCGTCGCTTTCTGTTTATTTTCGGCTAATCGCCGGACAATTTCATAAATCCAAAAATGAAGTTTTTCCTTTAGATTTTTTTCACGTAACTCTTCAGCCGTCAACGGTTTTGTCTGGAGTTCCGAACCGTCGCTTTCCGACATATTTCCGACCGAGACATTTATATTTCCGCTGTTTGCAGGATTCTGAAAATTGTAAGTCACGATTCCCGTTACTTTTACAGGCTGTCCCGACATCATTGTCGGCGAAAACTTTGCAGTGCGTGCCGCTTTAACGGCAGCTTGCTGTAATAACGGATGACCTGAAACCGCAGTTGCAGAAATGACATTTCCGCTTTCGTCAATCGTAACCTGAATCGAAACCGCTCCCGATGCATTTACGGCTCTTGCCGAAGCCGGATAAGCAGGTTTCGGCAAATTCGTCGCTCTGCCGTTTATAACGCCGCCCGAAATAGATTTCGGAATGGCACGCGGAACAGGCGGCAGCGATGAACCTGAACTTGATCCGTAGCCCACTCCGCTTGCCGATTTCAGTGCGACAACTCTTCCTTTGCCGATCGGTGCATTTGAAACTCTTATTGGAGAGATTGCCGCATCTGCACTGTCTGAAATTGTCGTTTCGGGGTTTACGCCTTCGGGAATATTGACCGGAACATCGACGCGAATCGGCTGACCGTTTTGATTGACGATTCTTTCTTCGACCGCAACGAAAGAAGTAAACTGCGTCAACAAACGATATTCCAAACCGAGATTCGTGATCGTCTGCCGAATTTCTGCGTCGGCATTTCCGTTTTGCACACCGCTGTAATCTTTTTTGGTCAGCTCATCAATTCGCGTTCGCGCCCAAAGCGTTGCCAAAACATCATTCGCGTTTTCTGTTTCGGGAAGATTTACGGAAATTTCCCTGACATAATCCTGTCCCGCGATCTTTCCTTTCAATTTGATCGTGCCGCTTGCGGCTTTCGTGTAGCGTCCGTGAAGAATCACGGGTTTTGCTGAAAACAAATCCGAAATTCGATTCGGATAAACGTCCGCGACGGGCAAACCGTTCCAATCGATCGAAATATCTGTTAAAAGCGGCGTTCTCACGCGCTCGTAAAACTTTTTCGCGGCTTTCGTTCCATCGTCCGACAAGGAAACATATTCGACCTCGCCGTTGCCTTCTTCCGCCATTTTATCGAGCAGAAAACGATTGACCGAACTTCCGATACCGAAACTGAAAACCCGCGCATTTTTATGTTTTTGAATCTCGGAAATAATTTCGCCTTCATTGCCCACATAACCGTCCGTCATAAAACAAACGATTCGTAAATGATCCTGCGAATCCGAAGGCTCGAGCGCGGTTTTGATCGCCGTCATCATTTCCGTCCCGCCGCCGCCTTGCCGCGAATCGAGAAAAGCCTGCGCTTTTTCAAGATTTGCCTGCGTTGCCGGAACCGGTTTTTCAAACAAAACGGAAGTGTCGCCCGCGAAAGTTATCAA
>DAITPE010000113.1:0-12314 GCA_036833775.1 Pyrinomonadaceae bacterium
AAAATTCGGTTTTAAAACGACTGTCATTCCCGGTTTAATCAAAAAACCTAAAGGATTCCATTCTTTTTTTCCGAAATTTCCGCTGTCGTAATTTAATTCGGCAAATACTTGCCTAACAGCGGCATAAACGTGATTCTTCTCTTCACAAACCGCGTTTCCGAAAGGATATTCCGGGTAAATCTCGGAAGGATTGTAGGGAGATTTTTTTGGATATTCCGCCTTTTCTGTTTGAACAACGGCAACATCTACTTTCATAAACTCAAGGCTTTGCTTAGCGCGGGATGGTCGTATTTCAAATCCAATTCCTGAATTAACAAACGGTGTTTTCCGCGTTTTGTCAACGGGATTTCGGAAACTTCTTCCATGTTCAAAACAATGTCATCACCCAATTTACTCTGTAATTTCACACGCGTCTGTTCGATAAAATGTTGATTGACATCATCTTTCGGGATAAATCTAAATATCACGCTTCCCCTTTCTTTTTGGTGAAATTGAAATTGTTTTAGATAATCGTATGAATCATCGTGCATATTGAGCATTGAAGTCGAAATCAATCTGCCGTTTTTCGTGGCAATCAATTCTTGCAAACGCCCTTCGATTCGTTCCCAAATTTGGTAAGGTCTGCCGCATTTTTCGCATTTTTCACTTTTATAAACAGCTAAATCTTCTGTTCGGTAGCGAATAAATGGAGTCGCGTGCATTATAAATGACGTTGCAACAATTTCCCCGATTTCACCTTCTTTCGTGATTTGTTCATTATTTTTGTCCAACAATTCGACATATCCATATTGCGGCAGAACGTGATAATCATTTGTATGTTCACAAAATCCCGCAAGCGCAGCCATTTCATAATGACCGTAATGCACGAATATTTTTACATCCTCGCCGAAAACATCTTTGAAAAGTTGTTCTTGAAATTCGTAAAGCTGTTCCGAAGAACAAAGCATTCCTTTAATTTTCGGAAAATTTTTCCCCGAATCTTTAAGGTAGCGTGCGAAAACGTAGCCGGACGACGGATAACAACGTATCCAATCGGGCTGATATTCAAAAGCTTTTTGGCGGTAAACTTCCATTTGTTCGGGAACAAACTGATAAGTCGAACAGCGAAGCTCATTGAATTCTTCGGCAAATTCCATTTGCTCGGGATTTTCGATTTGGAGTCCGCGAAAAACCATCTGCTTATCGCCTTCTTTCCAACCGACGCGATAATATTGATGCGCTTTAGAAGCCAATTCTTTTGCAAATGAAATCGGGTCGCGGAACATTCCGGTCGGTATTCCGGTGCTTCCGCCGGTTGTAATGTAAAAACGATTCGGAATTTCGGCTGAAAACGATTCGAGATTGTCCCGAATCAATTCTTTGGTTAAAAACGGAAAGTTTTTGAAGTAATCGAACGAATCGATTTTTGAAACATTGAATCCCGAATCATCAAAATATTGCTTATAACCGCTCGTGTTTTCGTAAGCAAACTCGGTAATGCGTTTGATTTCCGAAAGCTGATAATCATTGATCTTATCTTTGCTCCAAGAATCGGATGCACGCAAAAACTGCGTCCAATTAACATATTCTGGATTAGTTAAATCTTTGTGAATCCGAGTCATTTATACAGTTTTGGAAATCGTCTTTTTTTCAAGCTTTTCTTTGACTTGTTCTTCAATCCACTTATATGTCGTTTTCAAACCTTCTTCGAGTGAAATCGCCGGTTCCCATCCCAGAACTTCGCGCAGTTTGTCATTATTTGAATTTCTGCCGCGAACGCCTTGCGGTCCGTCAATATGTTTTTTATTGATTTCGATTCCGGCAATTTCGGAAACGATGTCGGCAAGCTGATTGATCGTTACCATTCTGTCTTGACCGAGATTTAACGGTTCATGAAAATCCGAACGCATCAAGCGATAAAGTCCTTCGACACAATCATTTATGTAACAAAATGAACGAGTTTGTTCGCCATCGCCCCAGATTTCGATTTCTTTATTTCCGGTCAATTTTGCAAGTGCGATCTTGCGGCACATCGCAGCAGGTGCTTTTTCGCGTCCGCCTTCCCAAGTTCCTTTTTCACCGAAAATGTTGTGAAAACGAACGGTTCTGGTTTCGATTCCGTAATCGTTGCGGTAATGATGACATAGAATTTCGGAAATCAATTTTTCCCAACCGTAAGCATCTTGCGGCGCGGCTGGATAAGCATCTTCCTCTTTAAGCGGAGTAACATTTGCATCTTCCTGCAAATATTCGGGATAAACACACGCCGAACTCGTGTAAAGATAACGCTTTACACCGTTAGTTTTAGCGGCTTCGAGCGTATGCAGATTGATCAATGAATTGTTATAAAGAATTTGTGCGTGATGTGCGGAAATAAAACCCATTCCACCCATATCTGCCGCGAGCGCATAAACTTCGTGAACATTTCGGGTCGCTTGCAGACAGTTATCCCAACGTCTGAGATCGAGAATTTCAAATTCGTCTGCGTCCGTTTCCGAGAATTCGGGATATTTAATGTCAACTCCGCGAACCCAATAACCTTTTTCTTTCAAATAAGTTACAAGGTGGCTTCCGATAAAGCCGCCGGCACCCGTTACGAGCACCCTTGTTTGTTCTGTCATAAATAATAGCTAAAAGTCGGTTTTTATTAATTACTCGTCATCGTGACGATAATTGTTTGAATGATAATAACTTTGATAATAATAGTAGTTATCCTGCGAACGCAAATTGACGTTGTTCAAAACCACGCCGAAAATCTTCGCGCCGATCTCGCTCAAAAGTTGTTTCGAGCGGCGGATAACTTGTTTTGAACTTTTTCCGGCGTTGACCACCAGAATTACGCCATCAACCATCGAAGCGATCAAAACGCCGTCCGTAAACGACGCGATCGGCGGCGAATCGACGACGACGTGCGTAAAATTGTTCTGCATTTTTTTCAAGAAATTCGACATCTGCTCTGAACCGATCAGTTCAGCCGGATTTGGCGGCACAGGTCCTGACGGCAACAAATGCAATTTCGACGCTTCATCATATTGAACCACGTCGAGCATTTCTTTTTCGCTGAGTTCGCTCGAAAGAATCGAACTCAAACCTTCCGCATTGCTGATCTCGAAAACCGAATGCAGTCGCGGACGGCGCATATCAGCATCGATAATCAAAACCTTCGCTCCGGTTTGCGCCAAACTGATCGCAGTATTGGTTGCCGTCGTTGTTTTCCCTTCCGAAGGCAAACTCGAAGTGATCAAAAGCGATTTCGGTGCGTGTCCGGCAGTCGAGAGCAAAATCGATGTTCGTAATTGACGATAGGCTTCCGCTAAAGCCGAACGGGAATCTTTATGGATCAACAATTCGGATTTCGCCGATTTGTTGTCATCGTCGCTTTCGTTTTGTTTATCGCCGACCAATAAAAGACGGCGTTTCGGCATCGAATCGATCGTCGGAATCGCCGCCAAAGCAGGAAGCTGCAATAAATTTTCGATTTCTTCGGTCGAGCGAATCGTGTCGTCCAAATATTCTAGGAATAAAGCCAATCCCATTCCGAAAAGAGTCGAAAGAAAAAGTGCCGCCAAAACCGTCGTCAAACGACGCGGTGAAACCGGAGTATCGGGCGGAATCGAAATTTCGGCAACCGAAATATTATTATCTGTTCCTTTTGCGATAACATCGTTTTCACTGACTTGTTTTTGCAAATTCTCCAAAAAACCGCGATTGGTCGTGATATTTTGTTCGAGCAGTTTGATGCTGACCGCGCCTTGCGATTGTCCTTGCGCCATATTGTATTGTTCATTAAATGCGGCGCGAATCTTATCTTCGGCTTGCTGCGACGAAATGTATTTTGTTTTCAGGCTCTCGAGCAAAACTTTGGTGGTTCGGTTTCGGAAATCAGCAAGGTCTTCGTTGTTCTTTTTAGTGATATTGTCGATCGAAGTTTGTAAACTTTTTATTTGAGATTCAACTTCTTGAACTTCAAATGCACCGGGCTGGTAATCTTCCAAAAGTTTTCGCTTTTGGGCTTCGAGTTCGGCAATTTTCTTCTGAATGTCGTTGATGTTTGTCCGAATATCGTTTTCCCTTTCGGTAATATAACGTGCCATTTGGTCTTCGGTCATCGCTTTTTGACGTTCGGGCGAATTCGCAACGGCTTTATATTGGGCTTCGGCGTTTTTGCGGTTATTTTCGGCGTCTAACAACTGTTTGTTCAGACCGGTCAATCTTTCCGTCACGATAGTTTGACCGGCATCGTCTGTTTCAACTCTTCCGACTTCTTTTTTCAACGCAACCAGTCTGTTTTCATCCGCCTTGATCTGTCCTTGCAGATCGGCAATTCGATCGGAAAGAAAATCGTTGGTCTTTCTTTGTGTTCCCGATCTTTTTTCCTGATTAAATTTTGAAAATGTTTCGATGATCGCATTGACAATAAACGAGGCAAGTTGCGGATTCGTATGACGATACGAAACCGAAATCAAACGGGTGTCTTTGAAAGTCGTCCGCGCCTCACGAATCGGATCGATTCCGAGATTTTTTCTGAGAATATCGACATACGGAGCTAAACGGATCGCTTCGGCAATTTCTTCGGAAGTCGCCAAATTAGTATTTGAAGTTTCTGCCGAAGTTTTTTCGTCTTTTTTCTTGTCATCACCGGCAAGCCCGACCGCTTTCAGCATTGCCCTGAAAGGCGAAGTCGAACCTTCATTTTTCGCCGATTGAAACTCCTTGTTGGAATCCAGACTGTATTCTTTAACTACTCTCCGCAAAAGACTTTCGCTCGTTAAAAGCTGGAGCTGAGTATTGAAATACGATGGATCGGGCGCATTCGGGAGACGGCGAGAGTCTGTCACCAAATCGGGATTAGCTTGCTCGAGATCAACCTGAACCGTTCCGACAGCCATAAAAATGTCAGGCTTTCGCGCCATATAAATAGCGGTCAAAGTCGTTATTAAAACGGCAATTCCGATCACCAGCCACAATCGTTTTCGGATCGCCCGCCAGTAATCTATAAATTGAAAACCGTCCTGTGCATAAACTTCTCGATATGCTTGATAACGTCCAGTATTCGGGACGATCTGAGGTTCAAACGGCTTTTCGATCTCAACCGTTTCGGTTGTTTGTTTAATTATCTCTCGACTATCTTTCATAAAAAATCAACTAAAAGAAAATGAACGGAACTGCGGTTTTTAATACACCAAGAATTCCGTCCCGTGCAGATTTAAGATTATCATTTCCAACAACCACGACATCGTTTGCTTGCAGTTCAGGATCGGCAATCTTTCCGTTTCTGATTTCTTTTAAGTTAAATGCTAATTCCGTTTTGATTTTGCTGTTCGGTTCCGAACGCTGAATAAAAACTTTATCTGTTTTGGCTGTAGAATTTACGCCACCGGCATCGGCAATCGCTTGGGTTAGAGTTCGACGTTCTCTCAATAAAATCTTCGTCGGTTTTATCACATTTCCGACAACAAATGCTTCATCGGCAACTAAAACCGAAACAATATCGCCCGGCATCATTTCAGGATTGGTAATTCCTTTTTGAACATCCGCAATCTTATATGCAAGAAATTGAACTTCATCTCCATTCGCATTTGAATTATCGAATTTGCCGCAACGGTTTGAATTTCCTAATCTTGCGACTTGAACCGTCGAACCTGCATTTTGAACATCAGGACCGCCCGCGCGCGAAAGTAATTCAAGTAAAGTCAGCCGTCTATCTAAAAAGAAAGGTCCCGGCTTTTCTACTGCTCCGATCACGGCAACCGGCTGTGATCTTTGTTCGACAGCTTTGACGTTTACATACGGATTTTTTAAGTAAACATTAAACTTTTTAACTAATTCATCCGCTAATTCACGTTCCGTTTTGCAAACGGCAACGACTTTCCCTTCAATTCTGGGCAACGTAATAGTGCCGTCCGTGTTTAGATCAACCTTTTGCAACAATTCCAATTTGCTGTTTCTTAAAACTTGGATTTCTAAAGTATCTTGCAATCCGATACGATATTTTTCGTTGTTTCCGCTCAGTTCTTGAACTACAGGAGTTGCAGACGTAGAAGTTATGGGTGTTTCCGCAGATGACGGATTCGTTTTGTTTTCTTGTGCATTTACAATAATTTGCCCAAAAATCAAAACTAAAATGCCAAAAAACAAATTTATCTTTAATGCTTTCATAATTTGTTGCTCCAAAATTATTTAACTCAGGAAGGATTTTCCACGCCCTTTGATTACTTAAAAATCGGAAAAGTTTACTCTAAATAAATTAGCCGCTTATATTTATAAAGTTACTTAAAAATTGCGATTTTAGCAAATATTTTCGGCTTTGGAAAACGTGTTTTTTAAACTTATCGTTTTTTAGGATAAACTTTCTTCTCGAAATTCAATCACAATTTAGAATATGGAAAACGCAACGCCGATGTTTCGGCAATATCTCGAAATCAAAAAAAACTATCCGGGAACTTTACTTTTCTTTCGTCTCGGCGATTTTTACGAACTGTTTAACGAAGACGCGCAGATCGGCGCGCGCGAACTGGAAATCACTTTAACGGCAAGACAAAAAGATTCACGGAACCCGATTCCGATGTGCGGAGTTCCGCATCACGCCGCTTCAAATTATATTGCGCGGCTTGTCAAAAAAGGTTATCGCGTCGCCATTTGCGAACAATCCGAACCCGGCGGAAAAGATGTAAAATTGGTAAAACGCGAAGTAGTCCGCGTTATCACACCCGGAACGGCGATCGATCCGCAACTCGTCGAATCTAAAGAATCCGTTTATCTCGCCGCCGTTTGCGGTGCAGGCGAAACATTCGGTGCGGCTTTTTTGGAACTTTCAACCGGAGAATTCTTCACGACACAACTTTCGGGTTCAAAGGCTTGGACGGAAATCTGCGCTGACATCGAAAGTTTTTCGCCGCGCGAACTTCTCTTTCCCGAATCGATGCAGAAATTGATCGAAAACACTTTTCTCGAATCGTCGAACAAATTATTCAATAATTCCGCCAACGTCGTTTCGATCTCGCCGCGCAACGCAAATAAATTTTCGACTGCTTTAACAAACCTCGACGATTGGCTTTTTCATCTCGAAGATTGCGAAAAATCTTTGAAAGAACAATTAAAAGTTACCCAATTAACCGGTTTCGGACTCGACGGAAAATCGGAAGCGATTCGCGCCGCCGGAGCTTGTTTGAATTACGCCAAAGAAACTCAACGCGCCGCCGCCGAACATATTTCTGAAATAAATGTTTTGGAATCAAACGATTTTATGGTTTTGGACGCGATCACGCTCCGAAATTTGGAAATCATCGAATCGCGCAACGAACAAAACAAAAAAACGCTTTTCAGCGTTATCGACGAAACGATAACCGGAATGGGTTCAAGACTTTTGCGTTCGTGGCTTATTCGTCCATCGATCAAACGAAGCGAAATTCAAACGCGTCAATCAGCAGTTTCGGAATTGACCGATTTTATGTTGCGCGACAAAGTTCGTTTTCTTCTAAAACAAGTTTCCGATCTGGAAAGACTCGTCGGCAGATTGAATCTCGGAACTGCAACGCCGCGTGATCTGATCGCGCTCAATCGTTCGATTTCACAAACGCCGAAGATAAATTTTGCGTTATCAGACGCTCAGAGCCTTTTGCTCCAAGTTTTGTCAGAAAATATTTTTGAATTGCCCGAAATCCGTGATTTGATTTCAAATTCGATTTCCGATGAACCGCCTTTGAACTTAAACGACGGCGGAATCATACGTGCGGGTTTCAATGAAGAATTGGACGAACTCAGAAATATTTCGCATTCCGCGAAACAAACGATCGCAGCTTTTGAAGAAGATGAAAAAAGAAGAACAGGGATCGCCAATCTAAAAGTTAAATTCAATAATGTTTTCGGCTATTTCATCGAGATTTCAAAAGGAAATCTTTCGCGTGTTCCCGACGATTACGAACGGCGGCAAACTTTGACCAACGCCGAAAGATTTACGACGCCGCAATTGAAAGAATGGGAAGAAAAAGTTCTCGGAGCGGAAGGCAGAATCATCGAACTCGAAACCGAGATTTTTCAGCAAATTCGTTCACAAGTCCGCGCCGAAACGCAAAAACTTCAATCGACGGCGCGCGCAATTGCGACACTCGACGCGCTTTCCGCGCTTTCCGAAACAGCTTCGAAAAATAATTTCGTTCAGCCGAATCTGCACGACGGCGACGAAATCAGGATAAAAAACGGTCGGCATCCGATCGTCGAAACATATTCGCGCGGCGATTTTATTCCGAACGATCTTTATATGAACAATTCGACCGACCGTTTGCTCATTATCACAGGCGCGAATATGGGCGGAAAATCGACGATTTTGCGGCAAGTTGCGATCATTCAAATTTTGGCACAAATCGGTTCGTTCGTTCCCGCAACGACAGCCGATCTACCGATCTTGGACAGAATTTGGACGCGTGTCGGCGCATCGGACGATCTTGCTTCGGGACGTTCGACTTTTATGGTCGAAATGACCGAAACCGCTTCGATTCTGCATAATGCAACGCCGCGAAGCCTTATTTTATTGGACGAAATCGGTCGCGGAACTTCGACTTTCGACGGACTTTCGATTGCTTGGGCAGTCGCCGAATATTTGCATAATTCGCCTGCGCATTCGGCGAAAACGCTTTTTGCAACGCATTATCACGAATTGACGGAACTCGCCGAGAATCTTCCCGGCGCGAAAAATTATCAAATCACTGCAACCGAAAAAGACGGCGAAGTCGTTTTTCTGCACAAATTGGAAAAAGGAAAAGCATCGAAATCCTACGGAATCGCAGTTGCCAAACTCGCCGGATTACCGCAAAAAGTTATCGAACGCGCAAAAGATGTTTTGGCAAAATTGGAAAAATACGAGCTTGCCGTTTTTCAGGATGCGAGTAAGAAAAACGGTTTGGAAAACGCTGTAAACAGACAAGGAAAAAGCAAAATGGCGGCGCAGTTTTCGCTTTTTGCGATCTCGAACGAAAACGCGATTGACGAACTGCGCGAAACCGACGTTTCCGCGCTAACGCCTGACGAAGCGAAAGTTTTACTGGAAAGAGTCAAACTGAAAATAATTTAGCATTTTCCGTAAATCGAACAATTATCTTGACTTATCAAGTGAATTTACTATCAGATAAGATTGTTTTGCCGCAAAACAAAACGATTTCGTGTTAAAGAAAAATAGTTTTTCCTTAAAGAAAAATAGTTTCGTGTTAAAGAAAATATATTTTTCCTTAAAGAAAAATGATTTTGTGTTAAAGAAAAATAGTTTCGTGTTAAGGAAAAACTATTTTTCCTTGAAGAATTTATTCAAAAATCTCGATCGCGCCGCCGTTGTTTTTGCGATAAGGTTTTGTATTGAGAGTTAAATAATTGGTTTTATCGATTCTCAACTCCAAAATTTTATTGTCCTTGATAAAGCTTTGCGCCGAATTTTTGTTGCTCAAAAGTTTCGGCAAATTCGCGTCAAACCATTTGCTTGCTTCTTCGGTCGAACCGAAAATATTTTTCAAATAGATCAATACGAGATTTTTATTTCGTTCGGAGATCGAATTTTGCGGGTCGAGTTTTATTTTCAAGAAAAGCGAGGCTTCAGAAATGTCTTCGGTTTTGCCGTAAAGTTCTAAAATTACGCCTTTATCTTTTGATGCGCCAACCCATTTGTCGTTTTCCAAAACGGTCGAAGTTTTTTGAATCGAAACTACATTCGATAGATTTTTCACGACATCCAAAAACGTCAAACCCAAACCTTTCGGAGTTTTGAAATTTGCCTTGGAATCATCCGAATCGTCCGAACCGAACCAAATTGCCGCAAATTGACCGCGAATGCTGATACCGATTGAAACCCATTTTTTATTGTTCCAATTTCCGAGATTCAAGATCAGCGAATTGTGCAAGGGACTTTTTTTCCAAGCTTCCAAAGCAAGCGAAGGATTCGCGTTCGCATTCAGATTATGGTATAGATTTTCAAATCCCCTTCCGTTAAAATCAACCTTAAGCCTTTTCGGTGCATCGGTTACACAATTCCACGTTTTTTCATCTTTGAGATCATACGGGCAATTGCTCCAACTGTGTGAAATCGATTTGATGTTCGTTTGTAGATCGATTAAATGGCGATTTGCAACAATGCTCAAAGGTTTTGAAATTTCGATCTCGGGCAGATTATTCTCTTTGCGATATTGGTTAATAATCGTTTGAAGTTGAATTTCATCTTTTGAAATCTCGTCGCCCGAACAGTTTTTTTCTGTAAAAATCTGTTCGCCCAAACAAGTTTTTTGGGCATAAATCGAAGTTGCCGAAAATAACATCAAAGCAATGAAAATCGCAAATAAAACGTGCCTCATAAGTCTCAAAACCCGCTAACAAAAACGTAAATGATTGAAATTATTCACAATTTTTTATTTAAATGCAATCAGAATTTAGTTTGCCGATTTACAAGTTTTACTTTAACTGTCGGCAAGCCGACGCTTTATAAATCACTTTAACTTTGATAAAATCCCTAAGTTTTATGGATTCAAAACTTATCTTTTCTCTTCCAATCGAAAAAAAAATCGGTCAACTTTTTTTTATCGGCTTGCCGTCAACACAAATTGACGAACAAACCCGCAAATTAATCGACGACATTTCGCCCGGCGGAATCTGTCTTTTCGCGCGAAATATCCGCGAAGCAAATCAAACTCGCAATTTATTGGACGAAATTAACGAAATCTTGCCTGTAAAACCTTTTTTGAGCATCGATCAAGAAGGCGGTTTGGTCGATCGATTGCGGCGAATCATTACACCGATGCCGTCGGCAAGTTCATTAAAAACCAAAGAAGATGTTAAAAAGTTAGCCGAAATTACGGCGGAAGTTTTACGGATTTTCGGTTTTAATATGAATTTCGCGCCGGTTGTTGACGTTATCGATAACAGTAGAGGAACGAAACAAAACGGTATTTTTTCGAGAAATTTCGGAACTTCTAAGGAAGAAGCGAACGAATTCGGATTTACATATTTAAATGAATTACAAAAAGGCGGAATTACGGGTTGTTTGAAACATTTTCCCGGTTTGGGTGCCAGCGCGGTCGATTCGCATGAGGAATTGCCGTCTGTAAACATCTCGGAAAATGAGCTTTATGAAATCGATCTTTTTCCATATCGAGAAAATTTAGAAAAGAAAATCGCGCATTGCGTGATGGTCGCACACGCGGCTTTTCCTTCTTCGGACTTGCAGGAAACCGATCTAAATGGCAAACTTTTACCGTCTTCATTGAGTTTTAAATTCATAAACAAATTACTTCGCGGAAATTTGGGATTCCAAGGGTTGGTCATTACCGACGATTTGGAAATGGGAGCGATTTTGAAAAATTACGGCATCGGCGAAGCCTGTAAAATGGCGATCAAAGCCGGTGAAGATATGCTTTCGATCTGCGCCGATCCGAATCGGATTTATGAAGGTTTTGATGCAGTATTGAAAGCGGTCGAAAACGGCGAGATTTCCGAAGAAAGAATCGACGAATCGCTCGCCAGAATTGCAAAAGTTAAAACATTGGTCAGCGAAACCATTCCCTTTGATTCCGCGCGTCTGCAAATTCTCTCCGATGAAATTGCAGACTTAAATAAAACATTAAGTTATAGTTACGGAGGATAATCATTTGCGCCAAGCAATTTTATTTTTATTGATTTCGAGTTTAATTTTCGTTATTTCCTGTCGTCAGAAAAATAACGAATTTGTGACGATTGCCCTTTCGGAAAAATTTTCGACTTTGGATACTTTAACCTCGACCACTTCGGATGCCGCCGCCGATCGCATCAGGAATCTGGTTTTTAATTCACTCGTTAAAAAGAATGAAACTTTCGATTATGTCGGCGAATTGGCAAAAGACATCAAAGCATCCGAAGATGGCAAAACCATCACTTTTACCTTACAAGACAATGTAAAATTTCATAACGGAAAAGCATTTACTTCAGCCGATGTGAAATATACTTTCGATGAACTTTTCAAAAGCAACGGTTTCAAAGCCGGAGCTTTTTTCGACACGATCGACGGACAAAAAGTTCCGCATATCGTTTCGCTCGAAACGCCCGATGCAAAAACAGTCGTTTTCAAAGTTCAGCGTCCGGCGTTGAAAAATCAGCTATTATCTAATTTGGTAGCAGTTCCGATCATTCCCGAAGGCAGCGTCGAACAACAAAAAACGCAGCCGATCGGTTCCGGCGCATTTAAATTCGTGAATTTCGACTCCGCGCAAAATATTGTCGAGCTGCAATCCAATCCCGATTACTGGGAAGGCGCGCCGAAAGTTCAAAAAATTCGCGTTAAATCGGTAACGGACGCAAATTCCCTTCAAGCCGAACTCCAGAGC
>DAITPE010000114.1:0-12252 GCA_036833775.1 Pyrinomonadaceae bacterium
TTCAATCTTGGGGCGGCGTTTCGCTCGTTTACCGCAAGCGTTTGCAGGATTCGCCCGCGTATCGCCTGAATCACGAAGAAATTCAAAAAGCTCTGGAAGAAGGTATTAATTTCATCGAATTGATGTCGCCGACCGAAGCCGTTCCCGACGAATACGGCGCAATCAAAGCGTTGATTTTTGAAAAACAGAATTATGACGCAGAAACCGGAAAATTCTCGCGGGCGAACGAGTTTGAAACATTTCCGGCGCGAACCGTCTGCGTCGCGGCGGGAACTTCGCCAAACGTCATCTACGAAAAGGAAAAACCGGGAACTTTCAAACTCGACGAATGGCGGCAATTTTTTGAACCGTTTGAAGTCGTCAAAAACGGCGACGGGAAATTTCACGCCGTCGAATCGAAATCGGGCTTTTTCACTTCTTACGAAAAAGACGGAAAATTTATTTCATATTACGGCGACAATCACCCGAAATACGCCGGAAACGTCGTCAAAGCGATGGCTTCGGCAAAACACGGTTACGAAAAAGTCGTCGAAATTTTCGCTGACGAATTAGCCGAAAGAGGCGCGTTGCCGCAAGCCGAAAAAGATCAGATTTTCGACAAGCTCGAAGCGACTCTGGACGAGCAATTCCGCGCTTACGTTGTGAAAGTTGACCGCTTAACGCCGACGATCGTTGACGTAATCGTGAAAGCTCCGCTTCAGGCGCGAAAATTCGAGCCGGGACAATTTTATCGTTTACAAAATTTTGAAACGACCGCGCCGATCGTCGGCGGCAAACGCTTGATGATGGAAGGACTTGCGCTGACAGGCGCGTGGGTTGACCGCGAAAAAGGTTTGCTTTCGATGATCGTTTTGGAAATGGGAACTTCGTCGCGGCTTTGTTCGCTTTTGAAGGAAGGCGAAGAAATTCTCGTGATGGGACCGACGGGCGCACCGACCGAAATTCCCGAAAACGAAACCGTTCTGCTCGCAGGCGGCGGATTAGGAAACGCCGTTTTGTTCTCGATTGCGAAAGCGATGCGCGAAAATAACAACAAGGTGATTTATTTTGCGGGTTATAAAAACGGCGCGGATTTGTATAAGCGCGAAGAGATCGAAAACGCGACGAATCAAGTCATCTGGGCGACCGATTTCGGCGACGAAATTGCACCGCAAAGACCGCAAGACGCACATTTTCGCGGCAATATCGTTCAAGCGATGGTCGCTTACGCCGAAGGCAAACTGGGCGAGAAAACTGTTGATTTGAAAGATGTTGACCGCATCATTGCGATCGGTTCCGACCGAATGATGAACGGCGTGAAAGAAGCGCGTTATTCTTCGCTGAAACCTTATCTCAAGGAAAAACACACCGCGATTGGCTCGATCAACAGCCCGATGCAGTGCATGATGAAGGAAGTTTGCGCACAATGCTTACAGCGTCACGTCAATCCGCACACGGGCGAGGAATTTTTCGTTTTCTCGTGTTTCAACCAAGACCAAAATCTCGATTTCGTCGATTTCAAAAACCTTAACGACCGCTTGAGAGCGAATTCCGTGCAGGAAAAACTCTCGAATATGTGGCTCGATAAAGTTTTTAAGAATGAAAATTTGAAGAATTATTAGGAAATTCAGCCGCGAACAAACGCAAAAATAACACGAAAATTTAACAAACTTTTGTGACTTTTCGTGCTTGTTCGCGGCTGAAAACTCATAAGTCTGTCAGCAAAACCGCGTCTTGCGATTCGTTGATGAGCGGATAGAGAAATTGTTTGCCGTCGGGCGACCATTCGGGCAGGTTTGACGAGCCTTTGCCTAAACCTTCATAGATTTTCGCTTCGCCGCCGTTGAGTGGAAGCAGAATAATTTTCAATTTATCGCCTGCCGAAAAGATTTGTGTGAGATATTTTCCCGACGGATGAAAGCGGATTTGGCGTTCGTAGATCGGAAGCGGCAAATCCAATTTTTTTATCAACGCGCCCGAATCGGTGGAAACCAAAGCAATGCGCCATTTACGATCATTTTCCCAATCCATGAAGTAACAAGCCATTTGTGCGCCGTCGGGCGAAATTGCCGGAAAGTAGCATTTTTCCTTGAGCAAACGCGGATTCGGTTCGGCTTTTGAAGTCAGAAAAATTCCTTCGGCGTAGCCCAAACCGCGATGAAAAACTAATTTTCCGTCGTTTGAAATGTCGGGTAATTGGTCAATTTCGGTGCTTAATTGCTTCAGATTTTTCCCGTTTTGATCGGTTTGCCAGATTCCTTTTTTGTCGGATTGTCTTGAGGCAAAAAACAAATTTCCGTCATTTGAAACCGTCAGACCGAAACGAATATTTGCGCCGAAAGTGATCTGTTTTTGATTCGTTCCGTCGCGGTTCATTCGCCACAATTCGCGTTTTCCGCTCGCTCCGGAAGCGTAAATTATCTCGCCGTTTGCGCTCCAATCTGCCAAATCTATTTGATCCGAAGCCGTGAAAATCTCGCGGACATCGAGCATTTTTTCAGTTTCGGTAAAATTGGCGATTAGCAGGCTCGACAAAACATTAACCTGAACTGCCAAAATCTTTCCTTTTGCGGCGGCAAGCCAATTATATGTTTGCAATTCGTTGGTGATCGGTTTTGTTTCGCCCGTTTTGCGCGAAAAAGTCCAGACTTGGTTCGGCATTCCGTCTTCTTCCGAAGCGATAAATGCCAAATTATCTTCGTCCAGCCACGTCGGGTGCGACAGGGATTGCCAGCTTTTTTCGGTTAAATATCGTTCGTTTCCGTCGCGCGGATTAATCATCAAAATCTTTGCGGCAGAATGATTTCCGGTTTTTTCGAGAACCGCAACGGCGATTTCCGCGCCGTTTGGCGACCACGCGACCGGACTCGATTTGAACATTTCAAAATAGCGCGTGTCGTGTTTGGCGCGAATCAAAATGCGCTGATTCGTGCCGTCAATTTCCGCGATTCCGAACATCGTTTCCTTTTCCGCGTTGTTTGAATCCGTAAACGCAAACTGCTTTCCGTCGGGCGAAATACTGATGCTTGCGCCGGTCGAAATATTCGGAATCGCTTGCGAAACACCGCCGAGAATCGGGATTTTCAAAAGCTGCGGGTCAATATCGTTTTTTGAGAAAACTGAAGCGTATATAAATTGATTGTCGGGCGAAACGGTCATTCCGACGTATTCGTGCGGCTGCGGCGCGGCGATGCGCTGTTCGCTTCCTGTTTCGAGTTGGCGTAGCCACAAACTTTCGCCCGCATCTTCTTTTTGCGCGAAAACGCCGAATTTTCCGTCAGGCGACAGCGTAGCGTTGACGATCTTTCCGCTTGTCGTCAGTTTTGTTAATTTCGTCTGTTTCGGTTTTGGCGGCGGCGCATTTTTGTTCCAAAACCAAACGACTGCGCCCGCAATCAGAATTAAAAATCCGGCGGAAGCAAACCATTTCAAGTTTGAAGTTTCGCTTTGCGGAATAATTTCCGCACGACCGAATTCGGTTATTTCTTCGTGTTCGATGGTCAATTCGGAAATCGAATGTGTTTCGATGAGCAGCAGATTTTCACTCGTATCGGCGACAAATTTATAACCTTTGCCCGGAACCGTGACCAAAAATCGCGGCGCATTTTTTTGTTCGCCGAGAACTTTTCGCAAATTCGAGATTTGTACGACCAGATTCGATTCTTCGACAAACTGCTCGTTCCAAACTGCGTCGAGAATTTCTTCTTTTGAAATTATTCTGCCGTTGTTGTGTGCGAGAAAGGCAAGCAGATCAAAGGCTTTCGAGTTTAACGCAACCGTTTCGCCGCCGCGTAAAAGCCGCCGCTGAATCGTGTCGAGTTCAAATTCGGCAAAGGAAATTATCTTGTTCGGCAGTTCGTTCATCGCCAATTTAGAAAAATTTAGAAAAATTTATCTGCAAATTTAGGACTTTCAGACGGCAATTCTGCCAATCTCGTTTTCAATACAAAACAGAAATGTGGGCGAAATTTTCGGGTTCGCCGAAAATTCTAACAGAAAGTTAAGAAAAACGAAAAGAATTTCTTTTTTATGAAAACAACGCGCCGCACGAAATTGAGATTTGAAAAACGCGAATTGACGGTTGTTCGGCTCAGCCGAAATACAAGATTATTTTGTGCGGACTGCCGAACGGAAGTAATTCATTTAACGGTTTCACAAGCGGCAAACGCGCTCGGTGGTTCGGAAATAAATATTTTCCGATTGGCTGAAAGCGGAGAATTTCATTCAATCGAAACGGAGTCAGGGCAACTTTTAATTTGCGCGGAATCAGCGGCAAATTTTAAGAAAAGAGGAAAACTAAAATGATCGTAACAGTAAAACTTTGGAGCGAATTTAATCCGGCAGACATCGCAAAACTTGAAATTTATACGTTAAATTCTGCCTACGAATTGACAGGAAAAGGAACGGTTGACGGCGGAAGATTCGAGTTTGTAAAGGTTTCAGGATTTGTCGAATGTCATTTTCATTCAAACTTGCGAAAAACCTTGGTTTCGACATTTCGCTCGTCAAATTGGGGTGTCAACAGTCCGCCGGTAAATCCGTGGGAAAGAACGCAGAAAATAGAAGCGGGAATTTATATCGGAACTACTAATTTTAAGCACAATATCGAGTGGATCGTTGTTTAAGAGGATAAAGAATATGAATAGAATTTTGGGAAAAGTTGGTTTCACGGTCGCGGCGGTCGCTTTTGCGTCTCTGATTGTGGCGGTTTTTGCGGTGACGAAAAATAATTTGTTTTTAACCGAAGTGTCGGCGGAAAATGCGAGCGGAAATCAAATTTTAAACAAATCGGCGATTGAAAATCTCGAAAAATCGGCGGTTTATTTCGAGGAAAATCGCGGACAGTTTCACGAAAAAGTTCGTTATTTTGCGCGTGGAATGTCGGGTTACGATCTGTTTTTGACCGCAACCGATGCGGTTTATGTTTTGCGCGAAAGTCCAAAGTCGAAAGTCCAAAATTCAAAGTCGGCTGATCTACAAAATCCGAAATCGCTTGCCGTTTATGTCAGTTTGGCGGGTGCAAATGAAAATTCGGTTTCGGTCGGTTTAGAAACCTTGACGCATCGGACAAATTATTTGAAAGGCGCGGAAAGCGATTGGCGCACCGCGATTCCGAATCACCAAAGCGTGCGGATGAACGAGATTTATCAAGGAATCGATATGATCTGGCGCGGCGAAAATAGCGGCGCAATCGCTGACTTTTTGATTCAGCCGAATGCCGATCCGAATCAAATCGAATGGGAAATAAAAGGCGCGAAAGCCGTTGAACTCGATGCAGAAGGCGATCTGCTCATCAAAACCGAATATGGCGAAATTACGCGGCAAAAACCGTTTGCATATCAAGAAACGGAAGGTTTTCGGCAAACAATTGAAAGCAGTTTTGTATTAACGGAAAAAGCGAACGGCTCAAACGGAAAATCATTTAATGTTAAATTTCAAATCGATAATTATGACCGCACAAAGCCTTTGACGATTGATTCGACGGCGAATCCGACGGCGAATTTTACCGATCTTTCGTTTTCTACTTTTCTGGGCGGCAGCGGTTTGGACGAAGGTTTGGGAATTGCGGCGGACAGCGCGGAAAATGTTTATGTGACGGGCAGAACTTTTTCGACGGATTTTCCGACGACTGCGGGAACGATTGATACCACGCACAACGGTAATCTCGATGTTTTCGTGACGAAATTTAACGCGGCGGGAACAAATCTGATCTACTCGACCTTTCTCGGCGGAAGCGCGATTGATGTCGGTTTCGGAATTGCCGTAGATGCGGCGGGAAACGCGATAATTACCGGCTCGACCGAATCAACAAACTATCCGACGGCGGCAGCGCTTGATTCGACACACAATGGCTTAGCCGACGTTTTCGTCACGAAACTCAATTCGACAGGTTCGGCATTGACATACTCGACCTTTCTCGGCGGCAATCAAGGCGACGACGGTCGCGCAGTTGTCATAGATTCGAGCGGAAATTCTTTTATTTGCGGAAATACCCGCAGTTCGAATTATCCGACGAGCGGCGGCGCGTTTGATACTGTGCATAACGGCAGTCAAGATGTTTTCGTCACGAAGATCAATGCTTCAGGTTCGGCAATCGGTTATTCGACCTTTCTCGGCGGAAGCGCGGTTGACGGATGCAACGGCATCGCCGCAGATTCGGCAGGCAATGTTTTTGTGACCGGACAAACGCAAAGCAGTGCATTTCCTGTAACAGCCGGAGCTTTTGACACGACACACAACGGCAGTTCCGATGTTTTCGTGACAAAAATCAACGCGGCAGGTTCGGCATTAAGTTTCTCGACATTTCTCGGCGACAGTTCGGCTGATGTCGGTTTTGGCATCGCCATTGATTCGGCGGGAAACGCTTTTGTGACGGGACAAACGCAAAGCCAGACATTTCCGACAACTGTCGGCGCATTTAACGAAACGCACAACGGGGTTTTCGGAACTATCGATGTTTTCGTCACGAAATTTAACTCAAACGGTTCGGCATTAGTTTATTCGACCTTTCTCGGCGGCGCGGAAACTGATATTGGAAACGCCATTGCCGTAAATCCGGCGGGCGATGCGTATGTTGCCGGATACACGCAAAGCTCCGCCTTTCCGACCACCGCAGGATCATTCGACACGACACACAACGGCGAAGCAGACGTTTTTGTGACGAAATTTAACGCGGCAGGTTCGGCATTGACGCATTCGACTTTTGTCGGCGACAGTTTGTGGGACAGCGGTGCCGCGATTGCGATCGATGCGACGGGAAATGCTTTTATTACCGGACAAACTCAAAGCCCCGCGTTTCCGACCAACGGCGGCTTTGACACGACACACAACGGAAATTTCGACGTTTTTGCCGCTAAACTTCAACTCACGCCGATCATTCCGGGCATTTTGCAACTAAGTTCCGCAAACTACGGCGGTAATGAAGGCGCAACGCTTGCCGCAACCGTCAACCGTGTGAGCGGAAGCGACGGCATCGTCGGCGTAACCTACACTTTGACAGACAACACAGCAACAGGCGGCGCAGCTTGCGGCGCGGGAATTGATTACATAAATCCCGGCGTACAAACGCTCGTTTTCGGCGATTCGGTCACGAGTCAGCCGATCAATGTCACGCTTTGCACGGATTTAATAAATGAACCGTCTGAAGCCTTTACGATCACGCTTTCAACACCGACAGGCGGCGCAACGCTCGGAATGCCGACTTCGGCAACGGCGACGATTGCAAATGTCCCGCCGCCTTTGAACGGAACTTACACGGTCGGCGCGAGCGGCGCGGATTATCCGTCTTTGACCAACGCGGGCGGCATTTTTGAAGCGATTAACAACAATGGCGCGAGCGGCGCGATAACCATCAATATCATCACCGACCTGAGTGGCGAAACGGGCGCGGTCGCGCTTAATCCGATCGCGGGCAATCCGCCGATTTTGATTAAACCGAGCGGTGCGCCGCGCATCGTTTCGGGCAACGCGCCGATTGCTGTGATTCGCATCAGCGGCGCGGATAATGTCACGATTGACGGCTCGACAACGGCATCGGTCGTCGGCGGAAATTCGGTGTTGCGCGAATTGACGGTAATGACTTTGAACACCGTCACCAATACCGCCGCGATTCATATCGGTTCGACAGTGGAAAGTTCAAATAACAACGTCATCCGAAATGTAAATGTTTCCGGCAACGGTTCGACACAAACGCTTGCCGGTATTTCAAGCGGTGCAAATATTGCCGGCGGTTTGGCAGTTTTTCCGAACAACGGAACGCGCATTGAAAATTGCAGTATTCAAAGGGTAGCTTATGGAGTTTATGCGATCGGCGCGAGTGCGGCAAATCCGAACACGGGAACGGTGATTACCGAAAATGATCTGAGCGGCACGGGAACAAATCGAATCGGCATTGTCGGAATCTTCGTCGGAAACGACAATGGCGCACAAATAAATCAGAACAACATCGGCGGAATGGATAGTGGTTTGGCTGGCGATGTGATCGGGATCGCGGCAGGTGCGACCGGCGTTTCGGTCAACGGAACTGTTTCATCGAGTATTAATAATGCCGTGATTGCCCGCAATCGAATCAATGGCGTGCGGCAGGACAACACTTTTTCGGCAATCGGAATTTTAGTTGCAGGATCGGCAAACGGAACGAATACGATTGCGAATAATATGATTTCGGGCGTTATCGGCGACAGCGCAAATTCCGATTTGCCTGCCGGAATTTTCATCGCCGGCGCGAACAGTTCGACGACGAGAGTTTTCTACAATTCGGTTTCAATGACGGGCGACCGCAGCGCGTTGCCGACTCCTTCAACCTCGATGAATCCGAGTTTTGCGATCGCAATAACGGGAACTGATCCGAACATCGAACTGAAAAACAACATTTTCTACACTTCGCAAACCGCTTCGACAGGCGGCGCGGCGGCAAGCAGTTTTGCAATCGGAATCGCGTCAAACACATTCGCCAATCTCGATTCAAACTACAACGCTTTTTATTCAAGCGGCGCGAACGACGGCGGTTTTCGCACCGCGACGCTTTCCAATGCGGGCGGCACAAATCACGCGACGCTTGCCGCTTGGCGAACGGCAACGGGCGGCACGGCGACCGACGATTTCAATTCGGCGGAAGGCGATCCGCTTTTTCTGAATCCCGCGAGCGATTTGCACGTTCTCAATACGACAACGCTGGTTGTTGATAAAGGAACACCCGTTTCGATTCTCGACGATTTCGACGGACAAATTCGTTCGATCGTCGGATTAACGGGCGGCGTTCCCGACATCGGCGCGGACGAATCAACCATTACGACGGCGGCGAATGCTTCGATCGAAGGACGCATTTCAACGGCAAACGGTGTCGGAATCCGCAACGCGATTGTCGAAATTTCGGGCGGAAATTTGATGCAGCCGATCACGGCGAAAACAGGTTCGTTCGGATATTTTCGTTTTGAAGATTTGGAAACTGCACAGACTTACGTTTTAACGGTTAATTCAAAACGCTTTTTATTCAGTAATCCGAGCCGCGTCATCACGCTCAACGAAAGTATTTCGGATTTTAATTTCATCGCTGAACCGTGATTTTCGACGGGCAGCAATGATTTGTGAAATCAAAATTTGAGGAGAAAAAAGATTGCAAAATAATATCTTTGGTTCTTCCGGCGGGAACGACTGGTAAATTGAGAATTAAGCGGATTTTCGCGGATAAATTCAAAGTGCTTTTGAAAATATCTTCATAAATCCGCTTATTTTGTGTTTATCCTTGTCACAATTCAGAGTTTTCCAATAACCTAAAATTTGCTTCAACTTGTCCGACCGTTTCACCGCGTCGGTTTAAGATCGGTAAAGGCGAGATTTCCGCGAGAGTTTCCGCCTCGAAAATTCCGAGTTGGCGTAAAACTTCAACCGAGATGACGGCGCGGGCGCGTTTGTCGTCGCCGTCTTCGATTTTCATTGAGATTCCGAGTCCTTTCGGGTATTTTTCACACGGCAAAACGCCGCACAGCCAAACGCCTTCCGCGCCGATCTTTGAAATAAATTTTCCGCGATTTGCTTCCATCAGCATCGTGTCCAATCTTTCGGTTCCACCGACGAGTTCGGGATGTAAAAGCATCGCCGAAATGATGCGGCGGCAGGCTTCGCGCAATTCTTCGTCGAAGTTTTTCGGCGGAAAAACCAATTTCAGAAAACTTTTCGCCATCGCCCGAACGCTTAAAGCGAAATTCGGCGCACAGCATCCGTCGATCGCGAGCGGAATTTCATCTTTCGGCGTTTCCGTAAAAAGCGAAACAGTTTCCAAAATCGCCTGCTGAATCGGGTTTTCGATTTTCTCGTAAGTCGCTAACTCTGCGTTCGTGTGTTTTGCAAAAGCGAGCATCGCGGCGTGTTTGCCCGAACAATTATTGTGAAGCTGCGTCGGAGTTTCGCCGTTTCGCATCATTTCTGCGGCGCGTTTTTCGCTGAAAGGAAAATGTGCACCGCAGCGCAAATCCGCTTCGCTCAAACCGATCTTTTCGAGCATTTTCGCGGCAAGCGTCGTGTGCATTTCTTCGCCCGAATGCGACGCGCACGCCAGCGCGATTTCCTTGTCCAGAAAACCGAATCTTTCCGCCGCGCCGCTCGTCAAAAACGGAATCGCCTGAAATGGTTTCGCCGACGAACGAATAAAACAAACGGTTTCAGCGTCGCCGACGTTGAAGATTTCGTTTCCCAAGCCGTCAACGATCAAAAGATGCCCACGATGCACCGATTCGACCGTTTCGCCGCGAATGACTTTAGCTAAAATTTCGGATTTCATAATTTTTGGAATAGCCGCGAAAAGGCACAAAAGACACAAAATATAAGAAAAGAAATTTCAAAAATTTGTTTCAATTTGCTTTTGCGATTTTTGTGCCTTTTTGCGGCTATCAATTTCCCGCCAGCATTTCGCGGGCGTGTTGGCGAGCCGATTCGGTAATTTTTTCGCCTGCCAGCATTCGCGCGATTTCTTCGATCTGCTCGTCTTTGCCCAATTCGTTTACGCGGACTTCGGTTCGGTTTTTAACGGCTTCTTTTTGAACTTTGTAATGAAAATCCGCGAGCGACGCGACTTGCGGCTGATGCGTGACGCAGAGAACCTGCGCGTGTTTCGACAATTCCTTCAATTTCAGCCCGACCGCTTCCGCTACGCGTCCGCCGATGCCCGTGTCGATCTCGTCGAAAACCATCGTTTTCGAATCCGCCGAAACTTTCGTCGTCGTGTTCAAGATCAGCATCAAGCGCGACAATTCGCCGCCCGAAGCGACTTTTGCGATCGGTTTGACGCTTTCGCCCAAGTTTGCCGAAAAGTAAAATTCCACTTTATCCAAACCTTTCGCCGTAAAAGATTTATCGGAAAACTCGTCGTTTAATTCTTCCGTGTTCGGCGCATCGATTCGCACTTCGAAACGCGCTTTTTCGAGTGAAACGGCTTTCAGATTCGCTTCGATTTCTTTTTCGAATTTCCGTGCCGCTTTTTCGCGTTTGTCGTGCAGTTCGCGGGCGATTTTCAAATAATCCGCGCGTGTTTTCTGAAATTCCTTGCGGAGTTCGGCTTCGCGCAGATCAGCCGTTTCGATATTTTTCAAGCGTTCCGCGCTTTCCGTAAAATGCGCCAAAACCGTTTCGGTCGTGCCGCCGTATTTGCGTTTCAGACGCGAAATTTCCGCCAGACGCGTTTCGATTTCCTCGAGGCGTTCGGGCGAAAATTCGAGCGAATTGCGAAAATCACGCAGTGCAAACGCCAAATCTTCCAAAACCGCCTGCACGTTTTGCAAGCCTTCCGTGTAAGCAGAAAAAGACGATTCGAAATCGCTCAAATCCTTGACGCGGCGCACGACTTTTTCGAGCGTCGTCAGCGTCGCTTCTTCGTTTTCGTAAAGCAATAGATACGATTCGTCGCTGAGTGCAGAAAGTTTTTCGACGTTGTTCAAACGCCGTTTTTCTTCTTCGAGCGCGTCGTCTTCGCCCTTTTGCAGATTCGCTTTGCCGATCTCGTCAACCTGAAACTGCAAAATGTCCAAAAGCTGTAATTTCTGCGCTTCGTCTTCACGCAAACTTTCGATCTCGCGTTTTACAGCCGCCATTTTTTTATATTTTTCGGCAACTGATGCGCGCAAATCTTCCGTTTTCGCAAATTCGTCGAGCATTTCCAAATGAGTCGAAGCATTAAAAAGCGTCGCCTGTTCGCCTTGCCCGTGAATATCGACCAAAAACGCGCCGATTTTGCGCAAAAAAGCCTGCGTGACGAGCTGATTATTGATAAAAATCCGGTTTCTGCCCGAAGCCGAAAGTTCGCGCCGCACGATCACGTCGATCTCGTTCGCGTCTTCGATCTCAAAACCGCCTTCGTAGAAAAATTCGTGCAGATTCGCATTTGCCTGAATCGTAAAAAGCCCTTCGATCTGCGCCGAATCTTTGCCTTCCTTAATCAAATCCGACGAAACACGCTCGCCCGTCAACGCGCCCAAACTATCGACAATAATCGATTTTCCCGAACCCGTTTCGCCCGTCAAAAGATTCAATCCGCGCCCGAATTCGAGCGCAAGCTCATCAATCAAAGCAATGTTTTTGATTTTAAGAAGTGAAAGCATAAACGAAGTTAAATTGTCCGAGAATTTTAGATTTAGCGCAAGCGTCGGAACGCCTGCGCCCTCGCAGGCAAACGTCGTTTGAAAAACGGCGTAATTTCGTTTGGATTTGAAAAATTATGGTTGACGTTATTTTGTTCGTGCTGCCGCACTCATTGCCTGCGAGGGCGCAGGCGTTCCGACT
>DAITPE010000115.1:0-12188 GCA_036833775.1 Pyrinomonadaceae bacterium
ACGTTAGATGAAAACGGTCTAATTTTAATTAAAAGAATTTACCATTTGTGCGGTTTTTACGAAGAATCTAAAAACAATTTTCCCGAAATATTGAAAAATCTAAAGTTAATGCCGTTGTGTAGCTTGTTATTTACGGTCACACCATTAAATTTAAACAACGCTGTGCGAGCGAGTATTTTAGGAACGTATATAGCAACTTTACCAATACCTACCCGCCATCAAGTATTATTGGATTCGTTGAGTTTATTCGAAGATTTCCCAAATAATTTTTTTGTGTTTCTAACTAGCCTTAAAAACATTTACAGTTACCGCGTTTCGGAAAAAATTAAACACGTAAGTACTGCCCGCATAATAATTTATAATACTATAACCAGGTGTATCAGGAAAACACTAACCGATCCTGAGTTTGATTTTGTACGAGACGCTTATCAGGAATATTTATTACGCGAGCGACTCGATTCATATGGATTAGTAATAGATTATTCGCAACACCATAGCGCCAAAATTTTTCTCGAACGGCATATGCGTTTGGATGAAGCAAGATCAAAATTAGGAGTGACGGCTGTTGCTGTTTTAGAAATGATGAAAATAGGAACAATACGCTTTTGTGAAACAAAAAGTAAAATTGAAAGGTATTATCTAAATCGAGAAGATGTTGAAGCAACCGCCAAACGTCTGAAAACTTGTATTAGTATTCCCCAGGCGAGTCAGATTCTGGGAGTTGAAGCTTTTCATCTGAATCGGCTAATTAATGATGGTTATTTACACCTCATTGAAGATTTACGAATTACACCTGTTTACTCACGGGTTTTGGATAAGAGAGAAGTGAATAATCTCTTTGATACCTTTCGTAATGCAATGCTCAATAGCCCTTTTTATAAAAAGAAGAACCTCAATACCTTAAATTTTAGACAAACAGCCCTATGGCTTGGAATACTGAAAATAAATTTTTCCGGTATGTACAAACTGATCAAGTCCGGAGATTTAACACCGGTGGACTACAATCCATCTGAAAAGGGTGTGATGGGGTTTGTTTATTTAAAATCGGAAGTTGATAAAATTTATAAGGATTATATGAAAGCTGAATTCAGTAATACGTATGGATCTAAGGAATTAGTGAAAATTCTTAAAATTAACACAACCATTTTTTCTAAAGTTGTTAAGAAAAACTACCTGAAATTCTTTGAATCCGGAACTTTTTTACGCATCCGCTTTACAAAAAAATCCTTCGAAAATTTTCAAAAAAAATATATTTTCACAAATGAATTATCAGCTAAATTTTCTACCTCTAATGAATACGTAAATAAAAAGTTGGCTGAAATGAAAGTTTATCCTGTAGATAATTCGCTTTCCAAGCATATTCATCTTTATCTGCGAAAAAACGTAAAAAATTTAATAATTCAAAAATCACAAATGGTTTTGGAACAATCACGTAAAAATCGTTTAGCTCAAAAACTCACTATCCAACAAGCGGCACACGAATTAAACTTATCAGAAGAGGAAATTCTTATGGCGGTTGATCATAAATTGCTTCCTCCGATCAAGAAAACTGAACACGGTATATTATTCTCACCCTTACGAATCGCTACCTTTAAATCGTGGAACTTACCTCATATGAATTTCTTACGCACGCGAGCTGCCGCAAAATTTATGAATTGTTCATTAAATAAATTTAAATCTAATTATGAATTTACCGGTAAAATTACGCCGGAAATACGTAAATACAAGAATAAGAGTGTATATAAATTCTACGATCTTAACGTATTAAAAACCTTACAAGATTAGGAAAGTCTTTATTTGCTTACTCTAAGTGAAAACGTAACAATTTAGAATTAAGGGAACTACTTAAATAGGAAGGAATAAAAGTAAGAGAAGTGTTGAAAAAATATTTATTAATTTAGGAAGAATTCTATTTCATTTCATGGTTTATTTTTATACGAAATTATCATTTTATGGTGGAATTTTATTTCAATTCTTAGTGGAAAAATTCTTCTAAGTTGTTATATTTTGGTGAAGGTTATTTCATTTCATGGTTTATCGCGTATTGATTCCTTCGCGCGTTGCGTCGTCCAATTTTCCTGTTTGCTCGCCTGCATACATCGAACCGTCTTTCAGTTTTTTCTGCGCTTCCATAATTTGTTCTTTCGTGGCGCGGAAAACTGGTTTCTTTTTGGGTTTGTCCGTGTTTGCCGAATTATTTGAAGCCATTTGATCGGGCGAAGCCGGAATCGCTTTTTGCGAATCGGTCAGCGTAATGTTCATCTTTTCCAAAGTCGAACGATTGAGCGTGCCGGTTTGCGTCAATCCGTTGTCTTTTTGAAATGCTTTGACCGCCGTGCGGAAAGCGTCTTCCATTTTTCCGGTCGCTTCGCCGCTGTAAATTCCTTTTTCTTTCAGGATTTTCTGGGCTTCGGTAATTTGCGCTTTAGTAGCGCGAAATGTCGGTTTTTTCGTTTTAGTTTCAGCCGTAGGAGCAGGCGTGGCGGTTGGAGAACCGTTCTGTGCGTTGATCGAAAGGCTGAAAAAGATCATTGTGATTAACAATAAAATCATTTTTCTCATAGTTATTTTCTCCTTATCAAGGTTTCCTAAGTTTTCAATTGCTCGAAAAAAAACAAAACTACAACTACATACAAAAATGACTTTGTATTTGTAAAAAGAGTTTGATTTTTTCGAACGTAAGCAGTATCTACTTATTTTTGTTTTCTGTCAAGATTTTTTTTAAAAGTTAAAAGATTCGGCAAATTTCAGTGCCGAACCTTTTGTGTTTTTTCGGTTAAATTTATTGAGTCAGTTCAAAATCTATCCACTGCGAAGGAGAATTATTCTTATTGTTTGCAGCATTTTCGACGATGATCTGCAAAACATAGTTTCCGGGCGAAAGATTATTTCCGAGCGTGATCGCGCCGTCGCTTTCGATTCGTGTGAGATCGGTTTGCTTACTCAAATCGATCGGCGCGGCTTTTCCTTCAAATACGAGTTCGCCGTCACGATACAGTTTTGCCTGGGTTTTAAGTGCGGGATTTGAAAGCCGGTTATACAAAATATACGAATAAAAAAGAATCGTGCCGCGCCTGAAAACTCTCGTTGCGGTTACGGTTTGCGTGTCGGGAGCATCGCTTAATTCGCCGCCGTTCGCTTTTTTCTGCCATTGTTCGGGTGTCAGATTTTGCAGCATCATTCCCGAAATAGCGAGTTTTTCCTTTTGCAGATTCGGAATTTCGATAAATTGGCTTGCCGAGCCGATCTTGTTGCCCTCGACATCTCTGACCGCGATTCGCAATTGATAGGCTCCGGCATCTTTGACGGGAATCTTCATCGTGTAAGCAAAGCCTTTTTCAGTAAGTTTTGCCAGATTTTCCGGTTTGATGCTGATCGTATAATTTTTGCTGAAACTTCCGACAGATTTTCCGCTTTCGCCGAATGTGTATGCAAAAACGTCGAAAGACACTTTTTTACTTCCGTCCGGCTGATCGACAAATTTTACGTTTTTGCTGTCAACGTGCATCAATGCGCGCACATAACTTCCTTCTTTTTCGTCGTTCAAATAGATCGAAGTCAGCCGCAGATCGATGTCGCCCGAATTAAAAGGCGAAAAAAGAGCTTCTAAAACTTTTTCTTCAGGCGTTTTGTCGAATTCTTTCAATTTTTCATCGGGAAGCGCAATAAAACCTTTTCGATAATTGAGTTTTACATCAGCGCGTTTGGATTTTATTTCCAACGAATTATATTTGAGCTTTTTATAATCGAAAGTATCGTCGTCAGGCTGATAGCCGATCAAATAATAACCTTTTTGATCGTTCAGTATTTTTGAAACCGCAACATCGAGAAAATTACCGTTCTTGTAAAATCTTCCGCCTGTTTTATATGCCAAATACGACAAACCTCCTTGATTATTCAGGTAATCCAAGCGACGATCTCGTTCTATTTTGTCAACATCTTCCAAACCGAGTCCGATCGTATCGTCTTGGACTGATAAAGCCGCCGGATCGAGCAATCCGCTGGCATCGATACTGTTTATCACGACTCCGGTGCGGTTCGCCGCATCGGTCAGATTTTCGACCGCCCGCTGCACATTTGCCATGCTGCTTTGGTTGTTCTTTATATCTCTGTTGAAAAGTTTGAAACCGTCGGAAAAAAGAATTATCGCTTTGCGTCCGGGCAGATTTTTCATTCCTTCGACCACGTATCGCATCGCACCGAGTGTTCCGGCAGAATATTGACCTTCGCGCGTTTCTTTGACCAATTGTTCCAATTCTTTGTCTTTGTCGTTTCCCGCAACGCTCATCGATTTACCGTTTCGCTGCTGACCGTTCAAGTAATCCTGAGTGGACGGACGAATCGGTTCAAAACCTGAAAGACCGCTGCGCGATAAAGGATTCCAAGATATTTTTTTGATCGCGGCATAAAGAATTCTTTTATCCGAAGTAAACTGCTGAAGCGCGCCCAATCCGGCACTTGTGCGAATGATTGCGACCAGATCATCAGGCAGCATTTGTTCATCGACAAATTTTTTTAAAGCTTCTTTGGTCGAAAACATACTGCCGAAAGATAATCCGAGGTCATCGACGATCAAAACGACCGTTCGGCGAATCTTTTCGGGTTTTAAATTAAAGTTTACGGGCGGAACAACGGTTGATTGCGTCTTTGCCGGAGTCGCTGCATTGACTGAATCCGGTAATGCAACGTATGAAAAGTTAGTGATTTTTTGAAGTTTTCCATTCTCGAAAACTTCAAAATCGTCAGCAGTCAAATTCGGGATTTGTTTGCCGTCCTTATCCAGTGCCGTGACATCGATTTGCACTAAAGCGGATGAAATTTTAACAACATCGTCATCACTTGCAGGGGAAGAGTTCGGCTTAATTGTTTGTGCCGAGACTGTAAGCGTGAAGATGAAAAAAACGAATACGGAACAAAGTAAATACTTCATTTTTTTCTCCTTTTGGAAACTGATTTAGTCAAGTAATTTCGACATTAAAAAATATAGGTTATCCAAAAGGAAAAGTCACGATTTTTTTGAAAAACTTAAAATTTATTTTTGTTCGTATTGTTCAAGTTTTCGATAAATCGTTTTGCGTCCGATGTTTAGCAACTTGGCGGCGCGTGATTTATCGCCGTTCGTGTAATCGAGCGCGAGTTCGATGGCTTGGCGTTCGATGTCGTCCATCGTCGCGGGAAATTCGATCTCGATATTAATCGCACGACCTTCGCCGGCGGCTTTGGCGCGTTCTAATCTGGCTTGCGCGTCTAATTCAAAAGCTTTTTTGCTGATCGCTTCGGGCAGATCGTCGAGTTCGATTTGGCGACCGGAAGCAATAATAACGGCACGTTCGATCGCATTTTCGAGTTCGCGGACGTTGCCGAGCCATTCGTAATTGACGAGCGCACGCATCGCTTCTTTTGAAATTCCCGAAACGAAACGTCCGGTTTTTTCCTTGTAGCGTTCGAGAAAATGAAAAACGAGCAGATGAATGTCTTCGATGCGTTCACGAAGCGGCGGCAAAGTGATCGGGAAAACCGAAAGGCGATAATATAAATCCTTACGAAAACGTCCGTCTTCGATCGCTTTTTCAAGATCGACGTTGGTTGCGGTAATCACGCGCACGTCGGTTTTAACGACATCGCTTCCGCCGATGCGCGTCAGTTCGCCGTCCTGCAAAACACGTAAAAGTTTGACTTGCGCTTGAAGCGGCATTTCGCCGATTTCATCCAAAAATAAAGTTCCGCCGTCGGCTTCTTCAAAACGTCCTTTGCGCTGCGTTCGCGCGTCGGTAAACGCGCCTTTTTCGTGTCCGAAAAGTTCGGATTCGATCAAAGTTTCGGGAATCGCGCCGCAGTTTATTTTGATATACGGTTTGTTTTCGCGCCCCGAATTGTAATGAATCAAATTTGCGAGCAGTTCTTTGCCGGTTCCCGATTCGCCGTTTATCAAAACGGTCGTGTTCGTATCGGCGACGTTCAAAGCAAGTTCAATTGCGCGGCGGATCGACGCGGCTTGACCGATAATTTCGCTTTGACGCTGATGAAGTTCGGATTTCAAACGCATAACTTCCGCGCTCAATTGATCGCGTTCGAGCGCAGTTCCGATCTGGTCGGAAATTCCTTCGACGAGCGCAACGTCGTGATCGCTGAAAACACTTTCGCGTTCTTCGCCCCACACGAAACCGAGCAAACCGAATGCTTGTCCGGCAACACGAACGGGCGAAACGAGCGCGGCTTTTCCGTTTAACTGTGAATTAAAAATCAGTCGAATCGCAAAGGGAAGCTGCGTGTCGATGATCTTCATCGTTTTTCCTTCGCGCAAAATATCGCCGAGCGCGGGAAAAGGTTCGAGGTCGAGCGATTGACCGTGTTCTTCGATCATTTTCAAAACGGCGTTCGGTTCGACACCTTCGGCAGATTTGAAAGATGCGAGCGAAATTTTCTTGCCCGCTTTGTCCAAAACGCCGAGTGCGCCGTAATCTGCGCCGACGAGTTCGATCGCACGCGTCAAAACCAGCGACGAAACTTCCTTAAAATCGGAATGTGAGTTAAGCGTGTTGGCGATTTCCAAAAGCGCGTTCGTGCGGCGTGTTTCCTGTTCCTGATTGACGTAAAGACTCGTGTATTGATAACCGATCGCAAGCTGCTGTGCGATCGCTTCGAGAAACTGAATTTCTTCGTCGAGCCATTTGCGCGGCGCGTGCGTGTCGTGAAGTCCGAGCAAACCGACGACTTTTTCTTTGAAGCTGATCGGCACGATTAACAGCGATTTCGTTTCCAAAGCTTTTGCGAAAAATATCAAAGTTTGATTATCGTGTTTGGAAATATCGTTGATCGCGACGGGTTTTGAGATGTCGAATTTTTCGGAAAGTTTTTCAATATCGATCGGAATCTGCGTTCCCAAACTCGACGGAATACTTTCATCTCTGCGCCATTCGTGGCTGATGCTGAGTTCGCTTTCGGAAGTTATCTGCAAAAGATCGCAACGGTCGGCTTGCATCATTCGTCCGATCTCGGAAACGACGACATTCAAAAATCTTTCAAGATCGATGTTTGTCGGCAGATCACGCGCAAGACGATAAATAATGCCTTCACGGGCTTCGTGCATTTTGATCTTTCTTTCGAGTGATAAACTTTCGGATTCAGAAGAATTTTCGGGCGTTTCGAATTCGATTTTCATATTTTGGAGAATGAAAGAGTCGGAAGAATTAGTATCTTGTTTAATCATCGATATTTAAGAGGAAATGTCAAGTTGACACAGGTGTAAAATCTGTGTTTTTTAGATGCACGAAAAACTAAAAAAGCAGGCTGAAGAATATTCTTCAACCTGCTTTTTTTCACCGATGAAAATCCTACTGATTTCCTTTTTTGTCCAATTTCGGCGCAGTCGTTGCCGGCGGTGCTTTCGGAACTGTGGTCGGCGGCGGCGGCGCAGGTTTGTCCGTGTCGGTTTCAGGTTTTGCCGTCGCACGTGGTTTTGACGAACGCTGATCGGGTTGCTGCTGTTGCTGCGGCTGTCCGGGTTGAACTTGTTTTGCGCCGAAATCTACGCGTTTCTTTCCGGCTTCGGCTTTTTCGAGCAAAGCTTCGGCTTGCAGATTCGATTCGTCGAGTTCGAGAGCTTTTTTCAGAGCTTTGACAGCTTCGTCGTATTGCGCAAGCTTTATTAAAATCGCGCCGAGTTCGGTTTGATATTCCGTGTCGTCAGGTTTTAATTTGACGGCTTGACGAAGTGCTTTTTCCGATTCTTTATCATCGTTCAGCTTGTTGTAAGCGCGACCGATATTGTAAAGCGCGGCATCGTTTTTCGGCTCTTTGGCAAGAATCTTTTTATATGCTTTGACCGCATTTTCAAACGCTTTTTCGGAATCGGTTTTCGCCGGTTCGAGCGTTTTACCTTTTTTAATCGGAGTCGGAGTCGGTGTCGGGTTTACCTCGGTTTCTTGACTTCTTTGCTTTTCGGCTTCGATCAAACCGTAGGCGATGCCCAAACGAAAATGCGCTTCGGCAAGATCGGGATTCAGTTTGACGGCTTGTTTCAAAGCTTCGACGGCTTTTTCGGTCTTGTCTTCATCGAGCAATTTAATGCCCTCGGCAAGCGCGGTTTCGGCATCCGTAAATGTCGGCAAAGGCGTTTCCTGCACGACTGCATTCGAATTGGCATTCGCGTTCGTTTCAGCGGTCGGGGTTGCCGCGTTTAAATTCGTGTTGCTGTTGTTTGCCGGATTTTTCGAGCAATTTGTCAGCGTAAACGCCGAAACAGCCAATATAAAAGTGAAAAAAACTTTTCTCATATAAATTTCTGCAATTTGTAATGTTAGATTCGGGGCAGGAATTTTGCGGTTTAGCCCGGAGGAAAAACGAACGGACGACCGCCGAGAAGATGAACGTGCAAATGAAAAACCGTCTGTCCGCCGTCGCCGTTCGTATTGATCACGACGCGGTAGCCGTCTTTGGCAAAGCCTTTTTCGCGGGCAATTTCAGCGGCGGTCAAAAGCAGATGTCCGAGCGTTTCCTTGTGATCTTTTTGCGCTTTATCGAGTGAATCGAAATGTTCGCGCGGAATCACCAGAATATGCGTCGGTGCTTGCGGACTGATGTCGTTAAACGCAATGCAAACATCGTCTTCGTAAACTTTTGAAGACGGAATTTGACCTGCAATGATTTTGCAAAATAAGCAATTATCGTTCATATTCGGAAACCATAATTAAATCATAAACCGAAGTTTTGGACAAATATTGCAAACTGCAAATGAAAAAGCCTTGGCTTAACCAACCAAGGCACGTTCCCAACAATCTTCCACACTTGCCGAGATTTACAAGGAGTAACATTCAAAATATGAACGACTCAGTAACAAATATTTATAGCACAACTATTTTAAATATCAAGTGATTTTTAAGAAGTTTCGATTTTATTCTGCCGTCATCGCCATCGAAGAAGTAATGCGTTCGATGTCTGCGCCGACCGCGCCGAGCTTTTTGACGATGTTTTCATAGCCGCGATCGATGTGATAAACGCGGTCGATCAAAGTTTCGCCTTCGGCACAAAGCGCGGCTAAAACCAAAGATGCGGAAGCGCGCAGATCGGAAGCGATGATCTTTGCGCCGGTCAAATTCGTTTTGCCGTGAACTTTTGCCGTATTTCCCGAAAAATCGATCTTCGCGCCCATTCTGATAAGTTCGGAAGCGTGCATAAAACGATTTTCAAAAATTGTTTCCTTGATCGTCGAAACGCCTTCGGCTTGCGTCATCAGAGCCATATATTGCGCCTGCATATCGGTCGGGAAAAGCGGATGCGGTTCGGTCGTCACGTCTTTGGCTTTCAATCCGTCCGCACTTCGTTTTACTAAAAGTGAATTCGGATTGAGTTCGGTAATTTCGACTCCGGCTTCGCGCAGTTTTTCGATCACCGCCGTTAAATGTTTCGGTTCACAATTTTTAATTTCGAGTTCGCCGTCCGTGATCGCCGCCGCAACGATAAAAGTTCCGGTTTCGATGCGGTCGGGAATGATCGTATGTTCCGCGCTGTGCAGAGTTTTTACGCCTTCGATATGAATCGTATCCGTTCCCGCGCCTTTGATTCGTGCGCCCATTTTGTTGAGCAAATCCGCCAAATCTTCGATCTCGGGTTCCATCGCGGCATTTTTGATGACGGTTTTTCCTTTCGCCAGACTCGCCGCCATCATCACGTTTTCGGTTCCCGTAACGGTAACTTTTTCAAAACTTATCTCCGCGCCGATCAATCTTCCGTTCGGTGCAGTTGCGACGACATCGCCCGATTCGAGCGAAACCGTCGCGCCTAATTGTTCAAAAGCCTTCAAATGCAGATCGATCGGACGCGTTCCGATCGCACAGCCGCCGGGAAGCGAAACTTTCGCTTTTCCGAAACGCGCAAGCAGCGGTCCGAGTGCCAAAACGCTCGCACGCATCGTTTTCACGAGTTCGTAAGGTGCTTCAAAAGTTTCGATGTTTTTTGCCGTAACTTTATGTGTGCGAAGCTCGGGCGTTAAAACGGTCGCGCCCAAATCTTCGAGTAAACGGCGTTGCGTAATTAAATCCTTTACATACGGAACATTATGTAAAATAACGGTTTCCGGCGTTAAAAGCGTTGCCGCCAAACAAGGTAAAGCCGAATTTTTCGCGCCGCTGATCTCGATCTTCCCGCGCAGCGGATTTCCGCCGCGAATTAAAAATTTGTCCATAGATAGATAAAAAAAGAGTAAAAAAGCTTTAGTATTGCTTATAGATGTAAATAGCAAATCTTATCACGAAGGTTTTAATTTTAAAAACCGGAAAACATCGGTTGAAGTAAATTTTTACTGATTATTTGATAAGAACCGCGAAAAGTTTATTTTCCTTTCACAATTTTTGAAGCCATTTCGGGTTAAAGGATTTTTGAATAAAAACAGTTTCCGCGCGGCGTTCAAATTTTGTAAAATTGAATCTGCAAATATGTTCGAGGGAAACAATACGAATCCGGCACAGCGCGAAGCGGTCGAGCTTTTTAACCGGGCTTACGAAGCGCAGAACGAAAAAGATTACGACACGGCGATCAAACTTTACAAACGATCGATCGACGCTTTTCCGACCGCCGAAGCTTACACTTTTCTTGGCTGGACTTACAGTTTTAAAGGTGAATACGATCTCGCAATTGCCGAATGTCTGGCGGCGATCGCGGTCGATGCGAATTTCGGAAATCCGTATAACGACATCGGCAGTTATTTAATTGCGAAAGGGAATTATTACGACTGCGTGCGTTGGTTTAAGCTGGCAATGCAGGCGATTCGCTACGAAGCGCGCGCTTATCCGCATTTCAATCTCGCGACCGTTTACGAAAAACGCGGAAAACTTATCGAAGCCGCCGCGCATTACGGTCGCGCACTCGACGAACAGCCGAATTATATGCAGGCTTACAAGGCTTTGCGAAAAATTCAGGAAAAACTGAATTAAAAATAGTCTGAAAGATCATTTCCAACCAAATTTCGCACGTTTCTTGTTCAATAAACTTAATTTCGTGACCAAGAAACGAAAAATATTGGTCAATGAAAGACAATTCTTGAGCAATAATTTCAAATTCTTGGTCAATGAAAGACAATTCTTGAGCAATAATTATCAATTCTTGGTCAATGAACAACAATTATTGGTCAAGAATTGATAATCCGTTATCAAGAAACGTCGTTTGTGTTTTTAAGCAGAAGCCCGCGCGTGAGCAATGGCGGAAGATGCGACCGATGCGACTGTGCGAAAAGTTTTATTCTCGCCCTCTCATCGTCGCCCTGTCTCAAAAGTCATTCTTTCCCGCCCTTGCTCACACGCGGGCTTCTGCCTGATTTTTATGAAAGATAAATTCTAAATTCATTATTCTGAAATTTTAGAAGGAGTTTGGAATGATGATTTTAGAATTTATGAGCGAAGAATGTTGTTTATTTCAAGTCAATCTTCTTCGCGTTTGTCGGTCAAAATAATGAACGGCGAGGCGAACATCATCAAAAAACCGACGCCGTTTCCTTGACCTTCGTGAAAAAATCCCAGATACAAACCGAGCATCATTATCACTAAACCCGCTAAAAATCTGATCGTTCCTGCCAATGCAGGCGATTCGCCGATAATATTTCTTTCAGTTAAACAATTCATTTTTCCCTCCGTAAACAGTTTGATCTTTATTGAATTTTGCGGGAAAGCGTTTATATAAACACGCTTTCCGCAAGGTTTTGTTTTAAAAAATTACCAAGGCAATTCTTCGCCGAGATAGATAAATTTGCCGGTGTAGCCGTCAGCCGGAAGCGTGGCGAGCAAAACGGAAGTTTTTGCGCCTTCTTCGACTTCGATCTCGCCGTTTGCGTTCATATCCGTGACGACCGAACCGGGATGCGCCGCGTTGACCTTGATCGGCGTGTCTTTCAGCTCATACGCGAGATGCACGGCGTAACCGTTCAAAGCGGTTTTTGAAATGTCGTAAGCCGGAACTTTCCAATTATAGATCGGCGACGCGGGATCGCTGTGCAGATTCAAAGAACCCAAACCGCTCGATAAAAACACGATGCGTCCCGCGTCCGATTTTTTGACCAGCGGAACGAAAGTCTGCGTGACGGCGATCGTGTTGAAGAAATTCGTATCGAAGGTTTTGCGGAAAATTTCCTTTGAAGTTTTGCTTGCGCCGACTGGAACTCCGTTTTCGCTTTCGTCAATGAAAATTCCCGCGTTGTT
>DAITPE010000116.1:0-12011 GCA_036833775.1 Pyrinomonadaceae bacterium
AGAAGGAATTTTATTCGTTGCGGCGGCGGGAAATGCTTCGACAAACAACGATAAAAGTCCGCATTATCCGTCCAATTACGATCTGCCGAACGTCATCAGCGTTGCCGCTTTAGACAGAAACGACAATTTAGCTTCGTTTTCAAATTACGGTGCGAAAACGGTTCACATCGCCGCGCCGGGCAAAGACATTCTTTCAACGTGGTTGAATGAAGATTATCGTGAAGCGTCGGGAACTTCGATGGCGGCTCCGCAAGTTGCGGGCGTTGCGGCTTTGATCTTGGCAAACGAACCGAATCTTTCGGTCGAAAAACTCCGCGAAAAAGTTTTGAAATCGGTCGATAAACTCGACAATTTGAGCGGAAAAGTCGAAAATGGCGGACGACTTAATGCTGCAAAAGCTTTAGGCGAATAAAGACAATTTCAAAAAAAATGTCGAAAGGCGAAGTTTTCAAAAACTTCGCCTTTTTTATTTTCGACAATCTGCGTTATACGACTAACCATTTGGAACAAAGAACTTCCGAAAACGCAACGACACACATTTCACAAAAAAACATAAAATTAAAAAACTCCTTATAAATAAAGAACTTCAAAGATTTGTCAGGCTTTGTAAATAAATTGGCACACTCTTTGCTGAATATGTGAGCAAGGCAACGAAGCCTGACGAAGAAGCGAAAAGCAAAGCGTCGCAAGTTGCAGAAAAAATGTTTCGATAAGGAGAAATTAGTATGAATCGTTTTAGAAATTTGTTTAGTTTAGTTGCTTTTTCTTTGGTAGTTTTGGCTTTGCCCGCAATCGCTTCAGCGCAATGGCGCGACCGCAATAATCGTGATGACGATTACGGACGCAACGGCGGCAACAGAAACGGAAATTATTACGGAAATCTTCGTTCGACCGTCAGAAATTTGAAAAACCGCAGTAAGAGTTTTGAAAGAACGCTCGATCGTGCACTCGACAACAGCCGTTATGACCGCAATCGCCGTGAAGACAACCTGAACGATCTTGCCGAAAGATTTAAAGAAGCGGCAAAAGATTTAGAAAGTTCATACGATAACGACAACGATTACAATCGCAGCCGCGATGAAGCACAGCGTGTAATTGATCTGGGCTATCAAATTGACCGCGCAATGTCTCGCGCTCGTCTCGACTACAATGTTGAAAACGAATGGAACGCGATTAATCAAGATTTGAATACGTTAGCCGATGCTTACGGTTACAACAACAATAACCGCAACAATCGCAATAATCGTAACAATCGCAACAGAAACAGAAACGGCGGATGGAGCAATTTCCCGTTTCCTTTCTAAGAGTTAAACGAAATTTGCACGATTCAAATCAGCCAGCCCTTTTAACCCCCGAATCGTGTAAAGTAAGAGCCTGAGTTTGAAAAAACTCAGGCTTTTTCATTTTGCGGTTTTGGCTTTAAACTTTGAAATATGTTCGGAACACTTTATTTGGTCGCCACGCCGATCGGAAATTTGCAGGATATGACATTTCGCGCCGTCGAAACTTTGAAAACGGTTGCGCTTATTGCTTGCGAAGACACGCGCCACACGCGAAAACTTACGACTCATTTCGGGATTTCCGCCAAGCTCGTCAGTTATCACGAACATAACGAAACGTCGCGCGCCGAAGAATTTGCGGAGATTTTGAAACAAGGAAAATCGATCGCGGTCGTTTCCGATGCCGGAACTCCGGCGATCTGCGACCCGAGTTTTGCAGTCGTGCAAAAAGCGATCGAGATCGGCGCAAATGTCGTTTCGATTCCCGGTGCGGTCGCGTTTGTAAATGCGTTGATCGTTTCGGGAATTTCGACCGATTCAATATTTTTCGGCGGATTTTTGCCATCGAAAGCCAGCGAACGACAAAAACGTCTGGACGAAGTGAAAACGATTCCGGCGACGCTTTGTTTTTACGAAACGCCGCATCGAATTGCAAAATCTTTGGCGGATTGCGCGAAGATTTTGGGAAACAGAAAAGCGGCAGTCGTGCGCGAATTGACCAAGCTTCACGAAGAAGTTTTGCGCGGAAATTTGGATGAATTAGCCGCGCAAATCGTGCAAAATCCGATCAAAGGCGAAATTGTTTTGATAATCGATAAAACCGAAGAAAAAACGCGCAAGTCTGAAACGGAGAATCGTTCAACGATTGCCGAAAGAGTTGCGCATTTTGAAAATGAAGGATTCGATCATAAAAATGCGTTGAAAAAAGCCGCGAAAGAATTCGGTTTGAGCAAATCCGAAGCTTACCGAATTTGGCAAAACGAGAAAAAATAGCGGAACTTTTTTTCTTTTTCGGTGTCTGTAAAAATAATTCATTTTGCGTGAAAGCAACTATTTGCAAAGTTGCCGACTCTGTATAGATGAAAATCAGAATTTGCCGAGAAAGGAGTTTTTTTTATGTTCAAGCAAAGCCGCTTTTTCTTTTCCGTTAGTTTTATCGCCGTTCTTTTCGTTTCGCTTTTTAGTTTTTCAAACGATGTTTCCGCAAAATCGAAACGCTGTCCGATCGAGATTCCGAAACCGATTCTTCCGCTTTATCTGCAAAGCGATCTGGTGATGATCGCGGATATTAAAAACGAAAAATTATCAAAACCCGAAAACGATAATACCGACGACGATAGTTATCTCAATGTCGAACGAACGCTCGATGTCGTCAAGGTTTTCAAAGGTCAGTCAAAAGACGAATTCGTTTATTCAACGACCGAATACAGACCATCGATTCAAGAGAATGAACCCGAAGAATATTTTGACGGACCATACGCAATGGATAAAAAACTGTTGCAGGGAAAAAGATATTTATTATTTTTTACGAAAAGCGACACCGATTTTTATTTGACGGATTATCGTTCGGGCGTGCGCGAGATCACTTCGGCAAATGCTCTGGTTTTAGATAAACGGCTCGACGAATTAAGCAGGATTGTTGCGTTGAAAAAAAATCAGCTTCCGAAAATTACCGAATGGCTTGTTCGTTTGACCGAAGACGACGAAACGCGTTGGGACGGCACAAGTTCGCTTTCGCGCAGTTTTGCCGGAATCGGCGTGGAAGAAACCGAAGAACAAGCATTTGTTTTGGATAAAACTTTCAACGAATATTCGCCGAAGATCGCCGAACAAGTTTCGCAATCGCAAAAAGATCGGCTTTCGAATATTTTCGTTGCTTCGCTGAATAAATATTTTTACGGCAACGAAAAAGATGCGGAATTTGATTACACGCTTTCGCAACTCGTCGAAAATTGGGACAGAACGAGGATGGCAATGTATGGTTTCGGCGTTTTACAGTCGATCGACAAAACCGATGCTGAAAAAACGTCGAGAGCATTGAATTTTATCTCGAATATAGTCAGCGATACGGAACTTTACGATATTTATTACCAATACGAACAAACGGTTAGCGAAAATAAAGAACCTGAAAAGATTGAATCGGTTGAAACCGAACCTGTGATCGAAGGCGATTCAAATGAACCGCAAAATGCAGTAAATGAAGAAGGAAACGAAAAAAACGAAGAAGCCGTTTCAGATGAAAATTCGCCTGAAAATATTCGTGCGGAAATCTTGCAGAGATTTGTAAATCGTTATCAAGTTTTGTTGTCGAGAAATTTTGAACCCGAAACGGAAACGGCTCAAATTGTCGAAAGAGATTTTTCGCAAATAATTCAGAAATAATTTTTCGAGAGCAACTTTAGAAAAATCTCGTCCATCTAAAATAATTGTTACACACAAGAAAGTGTGACAAGCCTAATAAATTTAGCAGTATCGAATTTGTTAGGCTTTTTCTATTGCTTCGGCGATAGAAAATTTTTATATAAACAAGGAGTAATTCATAAATCATGAAAAAATTTATTTTGGCTGTGTGTTTTGCAGCGTTAGCTAGTTTTTCGTCATTTGCACAATCGACCGACGATTACAAGAAAGGCGAAGTTTTTATCGGTTATTCAAACAATCAGGTCGATACCGGAGTTGATTCAAACGAAACGCTTGGTCTGATCAAAGAACGTGAGTCGTTTCACGGTTTCAATGCTTCGGGCGTTTACAATGTTCATCGTTATTTCGGTTTGAAAGCCGACGTTTCGGGAACTTACAACAACAAGGATTTCAATTTCACCGTTCCGGGAAGTTCGAGCAGAGTTTCGTTCGATACGAACAGTTCGCTCTACAATTTTCTCGGCGGCGTTCAGGTCAAAGATAATTCTTCGGACGCTCGTTTCAAACCCTTTGCACACGCATTGGTTGGTGCGGGACACGGCAGAACAAAGGTTAAAAATCTGACTTGCCCGGTCGGAGTTGATTGCACCAGTTTGGCGGGAAGCGAATCGGAAACCGGTTTAGCCGGAGCTTTCGGCGGCGGAATCGACATTAAGGTCAGCGACAAAATCGATTTTCGCGCAATTCAAGTTGATTACAACCCGATCAAATTCGACAGCGGCACGCAGCACAACGTCCGCCTCGGAATCGGAATCGTTTTCAAATAAACTTTAATTCCAAACTACAAACTTTAGAAGAGCGGTTTCGATCGCTCTTTTTTTGTGCTTTTCCGTAGCATCCACAGTTTCGAGATGTTGGTTTCACCCTGTTTTTACGGCGGTTTGAGGAATATTTTCGAGTTAGGTGAAATATTTTGAAAAATTACGAAAATTTTGAAAAAAATTCGGCAATAAATTTTTCGGAATGCGTTCATCACTTGTAACTCGAAGGAGTTTTTTTATAGAAGGAGTTTTAATAACTTTATATGTTAAAAAGATCGCGTTTATATTTTTCGGCAATGCTTACGGCATTGGTTTTGGCATCTCTTTTGATCACTTCAAATGTGAAAGCGTGTGAAGAAGAACCGCAGACGTTTCTGTCGCTTTATATGAACAGCGATCTGGTCGTTTTGGCGAAATACACGAATGACGGCGAAGCGAAAAAAGCGAACGAAGACGAATACGGATATTCGACGGAAACGCCGCGAAATCTCGAAATCGTCAAAGTTTACAAAGGACAAAAAGATTTACAGACGGTTTCGTTTATTTATTCCGATTATGTTTCAAAAACCGTGAGCGAAGAACCTTCGGAAGTCGAACCCGAAATTTACGAAGATCATTTCAATGTTTCCAAGATCAAAATGGGCGGCGAATATCTGTTTTTCCTTTCAAAAGATAAGGAAAGCGGCGCATACAGCGTGACGGATTACGTGTCGGGCGTGAGAGAAAACGACAAGAATTTCAGCGTTTACGAAAAAAATCTCGGCGAATTAGCAGACATCGCTGCAAATAAAAAGAATCAAATGGGCAAATTGGCTGAATGGCTCGTCAAAAACATCGAAGACCCGATTATGCGTGATGATTCGATCAACGATCTGGCGGAAAGCTTCAGCCGTTTGAAATATCCCGAAGAAGGAATTACCGACAAAGCCGGACCGTTTGTAAATCTCGACGGTTACGGAGTTTACACGGTCGGTGTCGCGGCAAAATTGACTCCGGCGCAGGTAAACAGAGTTTCGGCGGTTCTTTATCCGATGCTTCAAGAAGCGTGGTTTGCCGAAACGCCCGAATATGCAAATTACGGAATTTCGACGATTCTCGGCGGAATCAATAAATCGAAACTTGCGGTTCACGCTTACAATTCGCTGCAAAGCGTCGCAAAAGACGACACGGAAAGAAGATTCATCATTATGGATTTCTTGACGACGGTCGTCGAAGACGAAACGCTGTCAGACAATTATTACAAATACAGCGAATTGGAAGGTAAGATCAAAGAATCTCCGACCGATACGCCGGCAGCGAAAAAAGAAATGAAAACAATGCTCGCTTCAAAAGCGGTAATGTTGGCAAATTTCGACAAACGCTTCAAACTTCTTTATTCGAGAAATTTTGCAACAGTCGAAAATAAAAAGTAACGATCGATTAAAAATAAAAAAGCCGTTTCCGTTAAAAATTCGGAGGCGGCTTTTTTCATTTTCCCGAACATTAAATGAAAACAATTTTTATCGGAATCAATAATGAATCACTTTTTTTTATTAAGCTTGTATTTTTTTTACGATATTCCTGACTATATGAAATAACGTATTCCCCCCGGTTTTACACACAGAAATATAAAAATCTGCTGCCGAGGTGTTCGATGTTCAAAAGAATGTTTTCAAAATTATTATATCTCCCTTTATTCATCGCATTTTTCCTAAATATCCAATCAATTGTTTTTGCACAAAACAGTCAAAATTTATATGTCCCCGATGAAATTATCGTAAAGCTTAATAATCCGTCAGATTTGTCTGCGATTGCGGCGCAATACAATCTAGATGTTCAGCCGATCGCGCAATTCGGCGCACGTCCGATCTATCGTTTGCGGACGCAAAATAATGCTCCGATTGCACAAGTTGCGGCGCAGCTTCAAAGCGATCCGGCACAGCGTATCGCTTTTGCCGAGCCGAATTATATTATCGGTTCTCCCGTTTCCAGCAGCTTGCCTTGGAGTCTTGGCGGAAGTTGGAGCATCGGCGGCTCGTGGAGTATCGGTTCGAGCGTAAAAGGATATTCGCGGCAATGGATGAAAACGAAAATCGGCTTGCCCGAAGCACACGAAATAACGCGCGGAGCGGGAATCAAAATTGCCGTTCTCGATACGGGAATCGATCCGAATCATCCGATCTTCGCGGGAAAACTTCTGCCGGGCTACGATTTTGTCGATAACGACAACGATCCGACCGAAGTCGGTACTTTTCTGCAAGGCGCATACGGACACGGCACACACGTTGCCGGAGTTATTACTATGGTTGCGCCCGAAGCGAAAATAATGCCGATTCGCGTGCTCGATGAAAACGGTGTCGGCACGATCTGGCGTTTGGCTCAAGGTTTGTATTTCGCCGCCGATCCTGACGGCGACGGCGACAATGATTGCGGAGTCGATGTAATTAATTTGAGTTTAGGAACGACGCAACGGACAAATTTAGTGAAAAAACTCGTCGAAGCCGCGACCAATGACGGAACTCTTCCTGATGACGAAGATTTTCCGAATGTCATTCATCCGGGAATTGTAATTGTTGCTGCCGCAGGAAATACTGGAAATTCGACGCAGATTTTTCCTGCCGCCGAACACGATGTGCCGGGCTTGATCGCCGTCGGCGCAAGCACTTCTTCAGATAGCATTGCCGATTTTTCGACACGCGGCGAGTGGGTTGAATTAATGGCACCGGGCGAAGGAATCGTCAGCGCAGTTCCAAACGGCAGATATGCGACTTGGCGCGGAACTTCGATGTCTGCGCCGATCGTTTCGGGCATCGCGGCATTGGTCAGATCGAAATATTCTTCGCTCAAACCGAATCAAATTTTCGAGCAGATAAAACACTCGTCAATTTATGTAAATGGCGCAATTCACCGTCGTGTCGATGCTGCCAGAGCTGTAACGGTAAATCCGTAAATCATTAAATAAATTGCTGAAAACGAAATTACAATATCAGACCGATGTTGAACTGATTCAAGCCTGTCGTGCAGGTGACGAAGCTGCTTGGGAAGAATTGGTTTTTAAATATCAGAAGCTGCTTTTTTCGATTCCGCGTCGTGCCGGATTGAATCCTGAACAAGCTGCGGACGTTTTGCAAGACGTTTTTACGACGCTTTTTGAAAAACTCGATTCATTGGAAAAACCGGAGTTTTTACGCGCTTGGCTGTTGACTACGACGCGTCATAAAACGATTCATTTTATCCAGCGGGAATTGAAACGAAAACCGAAATCTATCGACGAAAGCGAGGAAAATGATCAGGTTTTTCAAATTCCCGACGGAATGCCGCTCGCCGATGAAATTCTGATTCGTTTCGAGAAGCAGAAACAGATCGAAGAAGCTTTTTCCAAGTTAGAAGAGCCTTGTCAGAGGCTTTTAACGATGCTGTTTTTGGAAAAAAACGAGCGTTCTTATGCCGAAATTTCCGAAGAATTGGGAATTCCTTTGGGAAGCATCGGACCGACGCGCGCACGATGTCTGCAAAAATTACTGAAATTTATGCCTGAATAAAAATTAATGTATTTTTTATAAAGCCTGAATGACTTACCCAATTGGAAGCCGCGTTCCGTTTGGAGAATTTTATGAAACATATCGAGTTTGAAAAACTCTTAGAAGAAATAGAAGGATCATTTCGCCAAAAGAAAACGAGTGATTCTGCGGAACATTTGGCGGTGTGCGGTGAATGTTCGCGGCAAGCGGCAAAACTGAAAAGATTTTTTAACTATACCGAAGACACGCGGCACGAAGAAGCATTGAGTCAAGCCCTGACGGCGCGTTTGCTGAATATTTACCAAGCGCAAAAGTTTGCCGTTAAGGTCAAAAAAGAAAAAGAATCATTGACGAAAAAACTTTTTGCAATTCTTGCCTTTGACGATTGGCAAACCGCTTTGAATGAACGACTTACCTTTACCGATTCGCGCCAACTGCTTTACAAAGCGGATAAATACGACATCGATCTGCGATTGAATTTCGTCGGCGACAAATGCCAATTGAGCGGACAAATTCTTCCCGATTGTGAAATTTCAGAAATTCAATTGGTTTCCGGTTCAAATACAGAAACCGCCGATTTACCGAAAAATTGCGAATTCTCATTTCCGTTAATCGAACAAAAAGTTTACAAATTGCTCATAAAATTAAAAGACAAATCCATCGAGATCAAAGAAATTTCTCTCTTAATTTAAAAAAAGACTGTAAACATAATTACCGTCTTCCGCCAATATACCGCCAATAATTACTCTTTACTAACCTGTGTGCTTAACAGGCAAATATAATTGTGTCAACAATTAGAGTGAAAAATATTTTTTTAGAATTATGTATTTTTCTAACTTATACATTGACTTAACTAATAAATCTGAGTGTTTATATAACAGATTGAGTAAATAATTATGCAAGCATTTGAAGAGAAAAAAGACTGTCGGAAAGAAAAAGAATCGGTGCAGGATCGGCGGACATTTTTGTCGATCATTCCGCTCGGAATTTTAGGTGCGATCGCCGCTTCATTGGGAATTGCGTCGAAACGCGTTTTAGAACCGAAAGCGATTGCGGCAACGGTCGGCGAAACGGCTTCCGAAAATTGGAAAACACTCGGACTTTTGAGCGATTTCAGCGGCGAAGAACCAATCGCCAAAACGGTTGCGGTGGAAACGAATGCAGGCTGGAGTAAAACCGTCGAGGATGTGACGTATTTCGTTTTGCCGAAGCATGAAAACAAAGTTATTTCATCGGTTTGTCCGCACGAAGGCTGTCCGATCAATTGGGATAAAGAAACGAATAAATTCCTTTGCCCGTGTCACGACAGTTATTTCAGCGAAAAAGGCGAAAAGCTGACCGGACCTTCAAAAACCGATCTGACCGAATTGGAAACACGCGTTGCTGACGGGAAATTGCAAATCAAATTATAAGGAAAAACTTAGAAGAGAAAAGAAAATGGCGGCAGAATTGGAAACAAAATTTAGTTTTGGAAGCTGGATTTCAAATACGACGGAAATCGGCGAAATCAAAAATCGTCTGCTCGACGAACCGAGCGAAGGTTTTTCGGCTTGGATGCGAACGACCGCCGGAATCATTGCGTTTTTGTTTTTCGTGCAGTTTTTGACCGGCGTTTTGATGGCTTTTTATTATGTTCCGACGATCGAAAATTCATACATTACGGTCGCGTATATCGAACAGGGAATCAATGCCGGAAATTGGATTCGTTCGCTGCATTATCATTCGTCGGTGTTGCTGCCGTTGGTTTTAGTCATTCATCTGGCACAAATGATTTTCCGCAATGCTTTAACGCGGATTCCGTTGGCGTGGGCGTTCAGCCTCGTTTTTCTAACGCTCGTTTTGGCGGCAGGCGCGACCGGATACGCTTTGCCCTGGGACGCCCGCGCGATCAACGGAGTAAACATCGCCGTGAGTTTGGCGGGAAACACGCCGCTGATCGGAAAAACTCTGCAAATGTGGCTGCAAAACGGCAACTCGATCACGACGCTGACGCTTTCGCGTTTTTACGCTCTGCACGTTTTTGTCGTTCCGACGCTCATTCTCGCTTGCATCATTGCGCGTTTGTTCATTTTCGGTAAAAGAAAAGACGTTTCAAATTTGGAAAATTACAGTATTTGGGCAAAGAAACAATTTGTCCGAAATGCGGTCTCGATCGGACTGGTTTTTCTCGCGTTGGCTCTGTTTTCGGTGAAATACGCGGCACCGTTCGGACCGACGGCGGCAGATTCAGGAAATTATCTGCCGCGACCGGGACCGCAGTTTTTATGGCTTTTTGAAATGCAGAAATACACGGAGGGTAATCTCGCGGCGATTCTCGCGTTCGGTTTTCCGGCTTTGATAATCGGCGGTTTGTTCATTCTTCCGTTGCTCAATCAAAAGATTTTCAGCAAACAGCGTTTAGCTGCAACCGTCTTTTTTATCATCGGTTTCGGCGCGGTCGGAAGCTTGACGGCGACGGCTTATTTTCAAGATTCGAGCGACGCGCGAATTTCCGAACAACTGGCAAAACAAGAAAAAGAAGAAGCCGAATTTCGCGCTTCAGCCTTTAAACCGAAAGTAATTCATCTCGGCAAAGAACCCGAAAAAAGCGAAAAAAGCACGAATGTTTCAACTTCGACCGAATCGCCAAATAATTCGGAAAACACGGCAGTCGTCGCAGTTCCGAAAGTTTACACGGCAAATTGTGCGAAATGCCACGGCGGAAACGGCGAAGGAACGGCGAAGTTTCCCGAACTCGTCGGCGTGACAACGCGCGAAGAAGATGCGCTGACGGATGAAGCGGTCGTCGGAATTATCAACGACCCGAAAGCATTCGGCTTGAGTGCGAAGATGCCTGCTTACAAAGACAAATTAAACGACGAAGAAAAACAGGCGATCGTTGCTTGGATCAAATCGTTGAAACCGAGCGAAAAAGTTCAATAAATCAATCAATAAATTAAGGAGAAATCTTAAAAAATGAAAAATTACAATCGAATCAAATTACCGGTAACGGCTTTATTGGCGGCATTTGCACTGTTCACGCTTTTCGCGGGCAGTTCAAAAATCAGTCAGGCAAGCGCGATCGGCAGCGAAAATGGAAATCCAATTTTGGCAGATGCATCTTCAAATTACGCGGCTTATTGTTCGCGCTGTCACGGCGGCGACGGTAGAGGTCAAACTGCGAAAGGAAAACAAACGCACGCGCCGGATTTGACGAAAAGCGCGGTCGGCGACGCGAAAGGCATTCGCATTATCACTAACGGTGCAGGCTCGATGCCCGGATTCAAAGACAATATGAGTGCCGACGACATTCGCGCTTTGATGAATTACGTGCGCGGATTCAGACATTAATTTTTAGTTTTTCCGTCGGGATTTATCGAAATAAAAAATAAATCCCGACAAATCTGACGACAAGGAGAAAAGGTCATGAAATTATCGATTTATCAGTTAAAAGGTTTGTTTTTACTGCTTTTTGCAGGCAGTGCATTATTAATTTTTACAACCGGAAAGAGTTTTGTTACTTCGACAAGTGCTTCGATTTCAGGACCTCCTGCGTCGCGGACGAGCGCACCGGGCGAGCAAAACTGCACGAGCTGTCATAATGCGACAGCCGGAGCGGGACAACTTTCGATCGTTGCACCGACAAGCTATACGCCGGGACAAACTTATCAGATTCAGGTCAAACACACGACTTCCGACACGACCAGAAAGCGTTGGGGCTTTGAATTAACGTCTTTGGCAAACGGCGCAATGGCGGGAAGTTATGCGAACACGACCGCAAATACAAAGATCATCGCCGGAAGCGGACGCAATTACATCGAACAAACGACGGCGGGAACTTTCCAAAATCAAGGCGGCGGCGCGACTTGGGTTTTCAATTGGACTGCGCCTGCCACGAATGTCGGTGCCGTCACTTTTTACGCCGCCGGAATTCAGGCGAACAACAACGGAAGCGAGAGCGGAGATCAGACATATACGGCGAGTGCGGTCGTGCAACCGGGAGCGACGGTCGTGGTTAATCATCACGTCTTTTCCGATTTTGACGGTGACGGTAAATCCGACATCGGCGT
>DAITPE010000117.1:0-11969 GCA_036833775.1 Pyrinomonadaceae bacterium
TTTTCTTTTTCGTTTCTTTCGTGTATTTCGTGGGCAAAAAATAAAACTTTCCATCTGCAAACGCTAAAATTTCATCTTAACAAGCCGATATTAAAAACGTCGGTTTTGTAAATTTGAATTTTAGCGGTTATACTTTTCGGCAGTCTTACCAAAATCGTATTACCCCTAAAATTCGTGAAAAAGAAATGAAGCTTGTCGGAGCAAAAAGGGTAAAATTTTCTAAAAGAATCGGTAATTACGTCGGTTCCGAGACACCTTTGCGTGATCTGGCGGGAAATTTATCGAAAGTTGCGCGTTATGCGATCAACGAAGCGAACAGTCTTTCGCTCGAAAAAATCAATATTAAAATTAAGCGTCTGCCCAAAAAACTCGACGGTTTTCGTCTGATTCATCTTTCCGACATTCATCACAGCCCGTTTACGAATCTCGAACATATTACGCGCGCCGTGAAAATTTCCAATCGTTTGAAACCCGATCTTTTCGTTTTGACGGGCGATTACGTTTCGCACGAAACGGAATATATCGAACCGGTCGCGAAGGTTTTGGGCGAATTAAAAGCGGAATTCGGAACTTTTGCGTGTCTCGGAAATCACGATCATTGGACGGACGCGGAAGCAGTGACGAATTCGTTTCGCGCCAACAAAATTAATGTTCTAAATAACGAAGGATTGCGTTTCGAAGCGCGTGACGCTTCGTTTTGGCTTGCCGGAGTTGACGATTATATGGTCGGAAAAACCGACATCGCAGCGGCTCTGCGCGGTTCTTACGAAGACGAGATGAAGCTTCTATTGGCGCATAATCCGATAATTTTTCGGCAAGCCGTTCGCTACGGTGTCGATCTCGTTTTGAGCGGACACACGCACGGCGGACAAGTTAAAATCCGCGATAAAGAACGAAAGATTTTGCCGCGCAAACGTAAACTGACGAACGGTTTGCATGAGCGGAAAGATTCGCAAATATACATCACACGCGGAATCGGAACGGTCGTTTTGCCCGTTCGTTATCAATGTCCGCCTGAAATTTCTCTGATCGAACTCACTTGCGCTTAAACGCTGATGCTTTATTATAATGTTTTGACTTTATACTTTGCCGAAATAAAACCGAAATGGCTTCAAGCGTTATCACAATTCCAAATCTTTTGACTCTTCTGCGAATGGTTTTGATTCCCGTTTTTGCGATTCTTTTGTATTACGGATATAGCGGTTGGGCGTTGATAACCTTTTTTATTGCAGGAGTTTCCGACGGAATTGACGGATTTGTTGCGCGGCGTTTTAATCAAGAATCCGAACTCGGCACGATCATCGATCCGATCGCCGACAAACTTTTGATGACGACCGCGTTTATCATTCTCACTTTGCCGAATATTTTGCCGCAAGCGAAACATCTTCCCGTTCCTTTTTGGGTTACGGCTTCGGTCATCGGACGCGACGTTTTGATTATCACGGTTGCCGGTGCGATCAATATTATGACCGGATTTCGCGGTTTCAAACCGTCATTTTTGGGGAAAATGAGTACGCTTGTGCAGGTTGTCGCCGTCGTGATTATTTTGTTTTCAGCCGTTTTCGGTTACAGCTATTTTCTGCCGACCGTTTATACGTTCGTCGTTTTGTTCGCGTTTCTTTCAGGCGTTCATTATATTTTCTTCGTTGCAAAATTAATGAAAGAAGATGAAGGAATAAAAGAGAAATGATTTTTACAAAAACTTATTAAGTATCGAATCCGTCATTTTGGCGGATTTTTTTTTTGTTTATATTTATCTGCTCATATAAAGTTGACAAAGATACACTCACATCTTATAATTTTTCTTGGCTCAAAGAAAGCCGGATTTTTTATAATCGGAATTATTTTATTTATTGGAGAATTTAGAATGAGCAAAATAATAGGAATTGACTTGGGAACGACAAATTCAGTTGTCGCCGTCATGGAAGGCGGTGAGCCGGTCGTTATTACAAATGAAGAAGGCGGACGCACGACTCCTTCGGTCGTCGCGTTTACCAAAGACGGCAATCGTCTTGTCGGGCAAGTCGCCAAGCGTCAAGCCGTCACGAATCCTGAAAACACACTTTATTCGATCAAGCGTTTCATCGGTCGCCGTTTTGATGAAGTCGGCGGTGAAATGAAGCAAGTTCCGTTCAAGGTTGAACGTGCAGGAAACGGCGACGTGAAAATCGACGCGCAGGGCAAATCATACAGTCCGCCGGAAATTTCCGCGATGGTTTTGCAGAAATTGAAAAAAGCGGCGGAAGATTATCTCGGCGCAAAAGTCGATAAAGCAGTTATCACGGTTCCGGCTTACTTTAACGACGCGCAGCGTCAAGCGACGAAAGACGCAGGTAAAATTGCAGGTTTGGAAGTGATGCGCATCGTCAACGAACCGACGGCGGCTGCGCTGGCTTACGGTTTGGACAAGAAAAAAGATGAAATGATCATCGTTTTCGACTTCGGCGGCGGAACTTTTGACGTTTCGGTTCTCGAAGTCGGCGAAGGCGTGGTCGAAGTAAAATCGACCAACGGCGACACGCATTTGGGCGGTGACGACGTTGACGAAGCCTTGGTCAAATGGATCATCGACGAATTCAAAAAAGATCAGGGAATCGATTTGACGACCGACAAAATGGCTTTACAGCGTCTGAAAGAAGCAGGCGAAAAAGCGAAGATCGAGCTTTCGAGTGCGATGGAAACCGAAATCAACCTGCCGTTTATCACGGCGGATGCTTCGGGTCCGAAACATCTCGTGATGAAATTGACGCGCGCGAAATTTGAAGCTTTGATCGAGCCGCTTTTGAAACGCTTGATGCCGCCGGTCGAACAAGCGATCAAAGACGCAGGATTGACGGCGAAAGATATTCAAGAAGTCGTGCTGGTCGGCGGTTCGACGCGCATTCCGAAAGTTCAGGAAATGGTGAAAGAATTTTTCGGCAAAGAACCGAACAAAACTGTGAATCCTGACGAAGTCGTTGCGCTCGGCGCGGCAGTTCAAGCGGCAGTTCTCGGCGGTGAAAAAACCGACATTCTGCTTCTTGACGTGACACCTTTGACACTCGGCATCGAAACTTTGGGCGGCGTATTTACGCAAATGATCCAGCGCAACACGACGATCCCGACGCGCAAATCGGAAATTTTTTCGACTGCTTCGGACAATCAAACTTCGGTTGAAGTTCACGTTTTGCAAGGCGAAAGACCGATGGCTGGCGACAACAAAACGCTTGGAAAATTCCATTTGGTCGGAATTCCTCCGGCACCGCGCGGCGTTCCGCAAGTCGAAGTAACTTTCGATATTGACGCGAACGGCATCGTCAACGTTTCGGCGAAAGATGTCGGCACGGGACGCGAACAGAAAATCACGATTACTTCGTCGAGCGGTTTATCGAAAGAAGAAATCGACAAGATGATGAAGGACGCCGAATCGCACGCGGGCGAAGACGGCAAGCGCAAAGAAACGATCGAAGCTCGTAATCGTTTGGACGGTTTGGTTTATTCGGTCGAAAAAACTTTCGGCGAAAATAAAGACAAACTCGACGCGGCAAGTTCGGGCGAACTCGAATCGGCGATCGCAGACGCGAAAACCGCGCTTGCCGGAGAAGATTCGGACGCGATGAATTCGGCTTTCGACCGTTTGCAGACGGCTTCGCACAAATTGGCGGAAGTTCTTTACAGCCAATCGAGCGCAACCGCAGGCGCACCGACCGAAGAACAAGCTTCTTCAGCCAGCGCAGGCGGCGACGGCGGTTCGACAACTTCGGGCGATGACAATGTGATCGATGCCGAATACGTCGATGTCGAAGACGAGAAAAAGTAAAAAGTAATTTACTTTAATATTGAAAAGTCAGCCGTTGCTTTGTAATTCGTTGCAGTCAACGGCTGATTTTGCGATACTTCAAAAGCTATGACAGTTCAGATCGATGTTGACGAAAAAATGTGGGCGGAAGCCGAAAAAATAGCGAAAGAATTGAACATTAATTATTCGGAAATGTTTTTGAATACATTACGTTCCGATTTATACCGCTTGAAAGAGGCTAAAGCAAAAGAACTGAAAATTGCCGAAAACGAAGGAAAACATCGGGAAAGTTACAAAAAATTTCCACAATCTGCCGAAGAAGTTGAAATGTGGGAAGAAGTTCAATACTGGGAAGATGAATAATGAATAGAGGCGACGTTTATTGGATAAACTTTAAAACTCCCGATAAAAAACGACCTGCTTTAATCATTACCCGCGATTCGGCAATTCCATATCTCAATGCGGTTACGGTGATTCCGATTACGACGACGCTCAGAGATAATCCTTCGTGTGTTTGGGTAGATGAAGATGATGGACTCGAATGTCAAAGCGTTATAAATCTTGACAATATACAAACGGTTTCAAAGCAAAAGATCGGAGATTATATTACGCATTTGTCCGAAGACATTTTGCAGGAAGTTTTTGAAGCGACGAAATTCGCATTCGGTTTTGATAAATAAAATTTGTCGGTTGTGAGTTGTTGGTTGAAAAAACAACTGACTGCTGACGACTGACTACTGACAAATGGCAAACAAAGATTATTACAACATTCTCGGTATCAAAAAAGACGCCAAAGCGGACGAAATCAAAAAGGCGTATCGACGCTTGGCGCGTAAATATCATCCTGATGTAAATCCGAATGATAAATCCGCCGAGGAAAAATTCAAGGAAGTTCAGGAAGCTTACGACATTCTTTCCGACGAAAAGAAACGTAAGGTTTTCGACAAATTCGGCTATTACAGCGACAATCTCGATCCCGATTCGCCGTTCGGCACGAGCGCAAGCGCGGGCGGCGGAAGTTCGGCAGGCTTTGATTTTTCGGGATTCAATTTCGAACCGGGCGGATCGGGCGGAAGCTCGTCGAGTTTCCGAGACATTTTCTCCGATCTTTTCGGCGGCGGAAGCAGCACGAAACGCGAACCCGAAGTGCCGAAACCGATGCCGAAAAAAGGCAAAGACATCGAAATGCCGCTTGCTCTGAGTTTTGAAGAATCTTTTACGGGATTGACGACAAATATCACGGTCAATCGTTCGGAGCAATGTTCGCGCTGCCAAGGCGCAGGCGACACGGGCGGTCCGGTCGTTGTTTGTTCGACGTGCAAAGGAACCGGACAAGTTTTGAAATCTGGCGGACGGCTTCAGTTTTCGCAAACTTGCCCCGATTGTGAAGGAACGGGCAGACGCAGACAGCCTTGTTCGCAATGCAACGGAAAAGGCGTGACACCGAAATCCGAACAAGTAAAAATTCGCATTCCGGCTGGTGTTGATACAGGTTCGCGCGTGCGGATTCCGAAAAAAGGACAAGGCGGACGGCTTGGCGCGGAAGCGGGCGATCTGTTTATTTTAACGAATGTCGGAAAACACCGATTTTTTACGCGCAAAGGCGACAATATTTACGTGACCGTTCCAATCACGATTTCTGAAGCCGCGCTCGGAACAAAAATCGAAGTTCCGACCGTTGAAGGAAAAGCGCAACTCAAAATTCCGGCAGGAACCGAATCGGGACAAAAATTCCGTCTCCGCGAACGCGGTTTTCCGTCTTTGAGAAATCCGAATCTTCGCGGCGATCAGTTTGTCGAAGTGCAGATTCATCTTCCACGCGTGATTTCGGAAGAAACGAAAGAAATTTTACGTCAGTTTGAAAAAGCAAATCCCGAAAATCCGCGAAAGACGATGGGATTGGAATAATTTGGGATTTAGGATTTGGGATTGCGGATTTACTAAAATCAAAGATCAAACACCAAAGATCAAAAACCGAATATGAAAAAGAAGACGAAAACATATACGATCAGTGCAGTTGCGGAACTTTACGAAATTCATCCGCAAACGCTGCGGCTTTATGAGCGTGAAGGTTTATTAAAGCCTTCGCGTTCGGTTGGCAATACGCGTCTTTACACCGATACCGATCTCGAACGGCTCGAAGTCATTCTTTCGCTCACGCGCGAACTCGGCGTAAATCTCGCCGGAGTCGAGATAATCTTGAATATGCGGGCAAAAATGGATGCGATGCAGCAGGAATTTGAACGCTTTTTCACATATTTACAGAATCACGCCAACGAATTTTCACAAAAGACGGAAGTTTTTTCGTCTTCGGAAGCATTAATTCCGGTATCTCGTCAAAACAGAATAGTTTACGTAAATTTAAAGCAGGAAGAAGACGAATAACCCGCAACTGCTTTGAGTAAAAAGCGTTTTTCGGTTACAATCCTACCATCCGAACCAATTTCAAGAGTTCAAATCATCCAGATTTCAGTTAATTTGATTGGTTCAAATCATCAAACCCTAAGAATTTTTTTTGGAGAAAGGAATAATGCCAAAGTTTTTTGGGAAACTCAGTGTATTGAGTTTCTTCGTTTTTTGTTTTGCCATTTTGTTTTCCGTCAATGTTTTTGGTCAAGACCTTGACAATGTGACGATCAGCGGTAAGATCACGGATTCAAATAATGCACCGATCACCGGCGCAACCGTCACGGCAACGCTCGTTTCAACCAATGCCGAGCGAACCGTAACTACTAATGAGGACGGAAATTACCGATTTATCAAACTTACGCCCGGAGTTTACAAGATCAAGGTTTCCGCGACCGGATTCGGCGCGAAAGAAAGAGTTGATCTGCAAACCATTTCAGGACAGAGCTTGCAGCTTGATTTTTCGCTTGCGCCCGCAGGCGTGCAGGCTGAGCAAACCGTGACCGTAACTGAAGAAGATGCTCCGGCGGTAGATACGACCAGAACGATCGTCGGCGGAACCATTGCCGGACGTGACATCGAAGAATTGCCGCTTAATACGCGTAATCCGCTCGATTTGGTTTTAACGCTCGGCGGAACGGCGGAAGAAGCTCTTTCGACGCGCGACCTCGCGGAAGACCGCAACGTAACGAATGCGACTGCACCCGCCGAGCAAGGAAATTTTTCGCTTTCGGGCGGCGTTTCATATTCAAACAATATTACGATCGACGGACTCGATAATAATGACGACCGTTCGGCAAATTTCCGCTTTCAGCCTTCATTGGAAATGGTTGAAGAAGTTCAGGTCGTCACGAATCAATTTTCGGGAGAATACGGACGCGCTTCGGGCGGTCGTATCAATTTACGGCTCAGAAGCGGAAAAAATACGCTGCAAGGACGCGCTTTTATGTTTTTCCGTGACGATAATCTGAATGCGAATTCTTGGTATAACAACTTTAGAAAATATACACCCGTCGCGCCTTTAGTTTATCCGCCTGATACGAATCCGCTTTACAATCGTCTTCCGTTTACCGAATACAATCCGGGTTTTACACTAAGCGGTCCGGTTGTTTTTCCGAAAATTTATAACGGGAAAAACCGCACGTTTTTCTCGGTCGGCTACGAATATACTAATTTACAAGACACGACTTTTATCAACACTTGGGTGCCGACCGCTTCAAATCCGAATTTTCCGCTGCCTGCGGGAACGGGAAATTGTCCCTTTACTTCGTGTTTGGATACGAACAGCTCTCCGGCGGTCGCCTTATTGCCTTATACAAAAAGCTTTCCGACTCCGAATGTCGGACATATTTTTACGGCTAAATTAGATCATAATTTTAATGATAAAAATAATTTTACCGTTACATATCTTTTAGGCAGAAGAAAAAATCAAAGAACGACGGCTGCCTCCGTTACGCGTTTGGACGACGCGCTTCAGGCGCGCACGACAGACAGCGACGCGATCAGTTTTACGGACAATCACGTTTTCGACAGCCGAACCGTCAATCAGTTTCGTTTCCAATATTCGATCTATGAACCGAGTTATCAAACGGACAGACCTTTAGACCCGGTCGTTTTGGTCGGTTATCGAAACCCTGAAACGGGAGCATCCCAAACTCTTATTGTCGGAAATTCGACGGCTTCGGGCGGAAACAGCGAAACTTTTCCGCAAAACCGCCGCGAAACGCGTTTTCAGTATCAAGATACTCTGAGTTACATTTTGGGCAATCACACCTTGAAAGGCGGTTTTGATATTCAAACGATTCGTTCCAAAGCGAAAGAATTGGCGGATGCGACCGGAACTTTCAACTTTGCCAATATGGGCACATTTCAATCGAACACTTTATCGAGATTTCGTTTGAATTTCGGTACTGGTTCGGATGTTAAAAACACTTATTGGAGCTTGTTTTTTAATGATGAAGCAAGATTGACTTCAAATTTCACCTTAAATTACGGTGTGCGTTACGAGCGTGAAACAACGGTTGACGATAAAAACAATTTCGGTCCGCGACTCGGAATTGCTTGGGACCCGTTCGGCAAAGGAAACGGCGTGATTCGCTTCGGCGCAGGCGTTTTCTACAACCGAACTTTGCTCAGAACGGTTGCCGATTCGATCCAAAATGTCAACGGAATTTTGCCGTTCGACACGAATGCGATCGGAACGGGCGCGACCGATGTCAGACGCATTGCCGTACTTGCCGCGATCGCGCAAAGATTTCCGAATTCTTATGCGACCGAGCAGGATTTGAAAAATTTGGTGGTGGCGGCTTGCGCGACGATCACGACAACACTGCCTTGTAATTCAAATACGGGATTTATTATTAATTCTGGAAGCGGCGGAAATCCGCTGCGTTCGGTCGAACCCGATTTGAAAATTCCCGAAAGTTATCAGTTCAACGTCGGATTTGAAAAGGAAATTGCGAAAGGTTGGGTTTTTGAGGTTAATTACACCAGAAATAAAACCGTTCGACTGTGGCGCGACCGAAACATCAATGTTCCCGTTTTGCCGAGCGGTTACAACGATTGGACGGCGTTTTTGGTTGCCAATCCCTATACATTTACAAATGCAAACGGAACGGTTCGCACTTACAGATTTTATACCGGCAATGTATCGAGCGTCGGAACTTCCACCACACAAGGCGGAACGACCGCTTGCCCGACCACGACCACGACCGATTGCTGGGTTAATTTAAATACTACAAGCACGACGACAACTTCGCCAAGCACAGCAGTTACCGGTTCAACGACCAACTCTGTCGGCGGCGCGATCGGTATTGCTTTAGCCGCGATCGCCAGATTCAGACCCGATCCGAACTTTGAAGAAAAATCGCGTATCGGCTCAAACGGTAAAGCTTTTTATCAAGGCGTGATCTTTGAATTACGTTCGAGATACAAGAAATACGGTGCAGGTTTCGGCGGAACGCTTCGTTTTAATTACACTTTGTCTTCGACCAAAGACGACGGATTGAACAACACTTCAAATGCACAGATCAACGGAGATTTTGCGAGTGAATATACCAGAAATGTTCAAGACCGCCGTCACCGAATTGCTCTTTCAGGCACATTCGACACGCCGTTTTGGTTGGGAAGATTGAAATTTTCGCCGCTCTTACGTGCCGGAAGCTCTGCGCCTTTCAGTATCGGCATCGGCGGAAGCGATCGAAATCTCGACGATCTGGGAACTGATCGTCCGAATTTCAGCGGAAATATTTCAAGCATTCTTTGGCAACGATCCGGCGCACCGACACCGCTCGATCTCTATAATCAGTTTTCACTGCCGACGATTGGTTCAAGAGGCGGAAATCTTGCGCGCAATGCCGGAACAGGTCCGTCATTTTACACTTTCGATCTGAATGTTTCGAGAGAATTCAAACTCGGTGAAAAGATGAAACTGCGTCCGACCGTTCAAGTGGACAATGTTTTCAATGCCGCAGTTTTCAATTTCGGTGCGGCTTTCATTGATTACGGTTCGCCGACCGGATTTCTAGTGCCGACGCGCACTTTCCGCGCACGTCAAATTCGGCTCGGTATGAGATTCGATTTCTAGTCGATTTTTCATTCTGAAATTTAGCGAAGCCTGTAAAAAGGCTTCGCTTTTTTCTTTTCGGAAATAAAAAATAATTGCTGACTAAATGCAATGAATATGATATTTTAAAAACAGTTGAACACAGTTGTTCGATTTCAAATCTGACACTCTCCCAATTTTTTGTCCAAAATGAAATCCGAGTTATGAATGAAGTTTTAGAAAAATCGCAAGATACGTCGTTTTCGCAAGTTTCGGTCGAATCCGTTTTGCTCGATGCCGATCTTTTTGTGAAATACCGTTCGCCCGAAAAAGCTTTTGCTTTACTGCGCGAATCAATTGAAAGAAGTCCGCGTTCGATTTCTCTGCGCGAGAAAATGCGCGAAATTTGCGTTTCGCAGAAAAATTCCAACGAAGCCGCGCGTCAATGTCTTGCCCTCGTCAGCCTTTATATCGGGCGCGAAGAATTCGATCTTGCTTATGATCGGCTTCAAGAAGCAAAACTGCTCGATCCGCGCATTTCGGTCGCGCCGGGGTTAGAAGCGATTCGCCGTGCGCGCCGACCGGAATTTGCCGCCACCCGCGAAAAAACGCCGCAAAAGGTTCGCACCGACGTGACTTTTGCCGGAAATTTGTCTTACGTCGGCATTTTCGATGCGGTTCAAGTCATCGAAAATTCACGAATGACAGGTTTGCTCGTCATTAAATCCGACATTCATCTGGCGAATGTTTCGTTTAACGAAGGCAAGATCGTCGATGCCGAATGCAACGGCAAAAACGGCGTTGTCGCTTTTCGGGATATTATCGAGATCAGCAACGGAACCTTTGAATTTTCGACTTCCGACATCGAATTCAAAGTCGTCATCGCCGTTTCGTCAAACACGAATTTCCTGCTTGACGTGCTCACCGAACTCGACAACGAACGCGCCGAAAAACAAGGCTTGCGAAGTATGAACGACGAAGATTTTTAATGATTAAATAGCCGCAAAAAAGCACAAGAAACACAAAATAAAAAATAGAAAAAGAGTTTTGAGACGCGGAAATTCAAACTTCGTAAACTCAAAATTCTTTTTTTGTGTCTTTTGCACGTTTTTGCGACGATTCAAATCTCCGTTTTCATTTGACTTGAGCGTTTGAAAACCACAAAATATAGTGCTTATAACTTTCCCCGAAGACACTATATAATGTTCAAACTTCAGCGGCTCGAAATTACCGGCTTTAAGTCATTTGCCGATTATACAGAAATTGTTTTTACCGGAAACGGAATCACCGCAGTCGTCGGACCGAACGGTTGCGGAAAATGCGTCAGCGGCGACACTTTGATTACTCTGTCGGACGGCAGAGAATTGGAAATTCGTGAAATTGTCGAAAACGCTTTGCAAGAATGTTTCTTGACGGAGAAGTTTGACGACGGTTTTTTAACGCGTGAAAATCCGCAAGATATTGAAATTATTTCGCTTAATCCAAACACTTTAAAGCTCGAACCGCGCAAAGTTTCGGCATTTATCAAGCGCGAAACCACCGAAAAACTTCTTTTCGTCAAAACGCGTTCGGGACGTGAAATCAAAGCTACGCCTTATCATCCGCTTTTTACACTGGAAAACGGAAAACTTCGTGCGCTTCGTGCCGATGAACTGAAAAAAGGCTTGAAAATAGCTGTTCCGCGAATACTGGAAACAAAGAAAAGACAAATCAAATTTGCGCTCGAAGATTGTTTTTCGGCTTTTGAACTCGAAGATAATGTTTTTGTTTCATATTCGGATGAACTGAAAAATTGGACTGAAAATGGAAAACGGCATTTCGGAACGATCGAAAATTGGGCAAAAAAAGCCGAGGTTGCGCGAGAAAGAATCGGCGGATTAAGAAGCAAACAAGCGGTTAATATTGCCGAATTGAAAAAACTTTCCGAAGTTTTTGAAAATGCACCGTTTGAAAATCGAATCAAATCCAAAAGAAACGGAAATCTTCAAATTCCGCCGGAATTTTCAGCCGAACTTGCCAGATTTTTAGGATTGTTAATTGCCGAAGGTCGCAATACTTCTTCAAATCAGGTTTGGTTCGTAAATTCGGATGAATCGGTAAACCGGGAATATTCAAAACTTGCCAAAAATTTATTCGGTTTGGAAACAGTTTGCCGAAATTATAAAAAAACGGCGACGGACAGCTTAATATTTTCCAAATCTTTATGCCGACTTTTAGAAAACTATTTTAACTTTTCCATAA
>DAITPE010000118.1:0-11944 GCA_036833775.1 Pyrinomonadaceae bacterium
TCTTCAAAACCGAGTTTGGTCATATCGAGCATCAGCTTGTCTTTATCGAGCAAACGAAGCACGACTTTTTCGCCGAACAATGTCGGAAGCGTCGAAACACGGAAATCCAATTCGCGCGAACGATTGTCGATCTTTACTTTAATTTTGATACGACCGTCTTGCGGCAGGCGTTTTTCGGAAATGTCGAGCTTCGACATAATCTTCAAACGCGAAATGAGCGGATCGCGCATACGCATCGGCGGATGCATAATGTCATACAAAACGCCGTCGATACGGAAGCGGATGCGAAAATCTTTTTCATACGGTTCGACGTGAATGTCGGATGCGCCGCGCCGTAAACTATCAACCAGCAAAACATTGACGAGACGCACGACCGGCGCGTCTTCGCTGGCGCGTGCAAGCTCGGCAAGATCGATCTCGTCGTTATCTTCGACAACTTCAAAATCGCCGCTTTCCTGATCGGCAAATTTGAAATGATCGAGCGAAACATCTAAATCGCCGTCCTGCAATCTTTCGGCACCGTTATTACTTGCGCCGTTGTTGCCTGCGCCGTTGCCGTTCGAGGCGGCTTTGCCGTTATTGCGGCTGATCTTCGCGCTGATCTTTTCGACTTCGCCGACCGATGCAAAATCGAAGATTTCGATCTGATTCGACGCGCTGTAATATTTTCCGATCGAAGCTTGGATCGAAGCTTCGGAGGCGATCACGGGTTCGACATTAAGTCCGGTCATAAACTTAATATCGTCCATCGCAAAAACATTGGTCGGATCAGCCATCGCCAATGTCAGCGTCGCGCCGACCTTCGAGATCGGCAAAACAGTGTATTTGAGCGCAACATCGTGCGAGATCAATTTGATCGTCGATTCTTCGATCTGGAAAAGTTCGAGATTGATCGACGGAACGCCGTATTGACGCGACAACACGGCGGTTATCACGTCGTCGGAAATTATCCCGAGTTTTACTAAATTTGATCCCAAACGTCCGCCGTGGCTGCGTTGATACTCTAAAGCTTCACGCAGTTGTTGTGCTGTTATCAAGTTTTCGCGGACAAGGATTTCCCCAAGTTTTGCTGACATGATTTTATGGAAAGTTTCCTTTTCTTAAGTTTTACCGAGAGGATTCAAGAAGCGTTAGAACCGTTTTTTATTACTTTATGAGAGAATTCGGTCAAGCGATGATAAACATCGTTGTTTATAATAATAGTTGTTTAACTGAAAAGTGTCAAGACTTCTTTTCTCCGTTTTAAAATGATTTTAAAGACGGAATATTTTGACTTTAAAAGAGTTAGGTCGGATTTAAGTGAAAATCATTTTTCGTTCATTTGCTTTTTGATCTGAACGATGTAAGAGCGAACGGCGGTTGCTTCACTGCTGTCGGGAAAAAGACGCAGAAATTCTTCGTAAACCGCAATCGCATCCGTAAATTGCTTTTGTCTTTCGTAAATTAAACCGAGTAATTGATAGATCACGATCGAATCCGGCGCACCGGAAAGTTGACTCAGAGCTTTTTGCAGATATTTTTCGGATTCGAGATAATTTGCGGTTTCGTTTTCAAAATCGCCCGACGCGCCGAAGCCTTCGGCTTTTTCTTTATAAAGTAAACCCAAACCGGCATTTGCTTCGGGCTGAGCGCCTTTTCCTTCCGTGATCGAACGCTTAAAAGCCGCGATCGCTTTTTCTTCTTCGCCGCTTTCCTTCAAAATTCGCGCTTCGACAGCAGTTGCTTCCGCATAATTCAAACGCAGTTTTTGCGCTTGTTTGACGGCTTTCAAAGCTTCTTCCAAATCGCCCGTTTCCGACAAAACACGCGCCATTGCAAGATAAGCTTCGGGAAATTTCGGACGCAGTTTGACCGCTTTTTGATAAGCTTCGACGGCTTTGTCGCGGTCAACAAACGAAAGTTTTTCGGCTTCCTGAAATTTCAATTCGGCTTCGTCCGTCGTTTTCGTCAGCGGAATCGAAACATCGCCTTCTTGATTGGCAGGAATCGGTTTAGTCGTTTCTTTAAAACCGTCGGCGCGAACGCGCAAAGTATGTTTTCCGGCAAAAACCGTTTTAATGACGAGCTTTCCGGTTTTGTCGGTTTTTCCGAATCTGATGTCGTCCAGCCAAACGATCGCGCTCGGTTCGCTGATAATGTTGATCGTGCGGATTGGAGTTTCTTTAGTTGAAGTTTTCGGAATTTGCCCGCCGACGAAAATTGCGGATAAATAAAAAATTCCCGTGATAAAAAATAATTTGGCGGCAATATTTTTAACTCGTTCGTTGTGCATTTTCTTCATTTTCGATCTCCTTTTTTTCTTCAATTAATCTGACGCTTTCTTCGGAAAAACGTATTCGCGCAAGCCTCGAAATCTTTTCATTGACTTGTTTTTTCAAAGTTTCAGAAGTTTCATTCTTAAACTTTAAAGTTAATATTTTAACCCGATTCGATGAGTTTTCCGCATTTTCGGTTGCCGTTTTTGACCATTCGGCAGATTCGACCGACGGAAAAAGCCGCAAAATATCTTTCAAAAATACTTTTTCGGGGTCGGTATTTTCCTTTAATTCTTCGATCTGTTTTTGAAGTTCTTCAACCGATTTTTTGTTTTCCTCTTCGACGCTTTCGATGAGATCGATCTTTTCGGCAATATTCGTTTCGACATTAGAACTTAGCCGCGAAAATTCGTCGGGCGAAACATTAAGTTGAATTAGTTTCAAACTTAAATTGCCAAGACCGTAATTTTTCAATTCTTCGTTCAATCTTGCCGATTCTTCACCGTTTGTTGCTTTACCGACGGTATAAACCTTTAAAGTTTTTCGGTTTGCCGAATTTGAAATGTCCCATTGAATCGGTTGGCGTTCATCGCGGCGAATTTCCTTGTTGACGAAATCTTTCACGTTTTTATCGAAACGAAGTTTGTCCAAAACGCTGTATAAAATGATCGCGCTCGGAATCGTGACAAGAATCGCAAACGCGATGATGATTCTTTTATAAGTCGTATTTTCTTCAGCATCGGGCTGCGTCTTTTTGGGAAATTTCAACAAAATCGAAATCAAATATGTCGCCAAACTGATGAAAAAAGCGTTGATAAAAAACAAATAAAACGCGCCGAGAAAAACGTTCCAGCGCATCGTCGCCAAACCGAAACCTGCGGTACAAAGCGGCGGCATCAAAGCCGTGGCGATCGCAACGCCCGGAACGGCATTCGTTTTTTCTTTTCTTGAACCCGCGACAATTCCCGCCACGCCGCCGAAAAATGCGACGCAGACATCGAAAATCGTCGGTGTCGTCCGCGCACTGAGTTCGGGCGTAAGCTCGCCGAAAGGCGAAACTTTAAAGTAAATAAAGCTCGTCAAAAGTGCTAAAAAAATTGCAAGCAGAAGATTTTTCGCGGCATTTTTGAGCAAAATCTTATCGAATATTGCAATGCTCAAACCGACTCCCAAGATTGGCGACATCAGCGGCGAAATGAGCATCGCACCGATAATTACGGCAGTCGAATTTAGGTCGAGTCCGATACACGCAAGAATCGCCGAACAAATAAGCATCCAAATATTTGCGCCGCGCAAAGCGACATTTTTGCTGATGTCGTCGATCGTTCCGTTTGCGTCCGAATTTTTTTCGATCGAAACGAGCAAACGCATCAATCGGCGAATTTTTACCCCAAATCTCATAAAAACAAGAAAGCAATAATTTTCTTTAAAGTTTATTCTAACAGATTAATAATTAAGACTTTTTTCGTATCAGAAGAAACCAAACGTCATTTCATGAAGAACTCAAAATTAACGTGATTGGTTGAATTGCCGAATATTTATAAAACTCTGCTTGACATCGTTTAAAGATGTTGTGGTATTATCTCAAATAATAACTCCTGCGCTATTTCAGGTTTTACTCAACACAAATCTCCTACAAATCCAAGAAAATCCAGCCGATTTAAACGAAGCACAGGCTATTTCTGCGCTCTACAAGCCCCTTCGTCTATCAACTTAAACAAAAATTAGGAGAAAAATGAGAGAAACATCTTTCAAGATGGGAAAACCGTTTATTGTCTCTTTGACGGTTTTACTCGGCATTTATTTAATTACGTCGCCATTTGCTTTGTTATGGAAAACTCAGGCTTCCGGTGCCATTTCAGGACGAGTTTTTCAAGACTACAACGGCAACGGAGCTTACGAAACTTCAAGCGGAACATCTGCCGCACCGACCGCCATTGATAAAGGTGTAGCGAATATCACGGTGACGGCATACGATTCGAGCGGCGTTTCGCGCGGAACGGCAACATCAGCCGCAGACGGAACTTACAGCCTTACCGCAACCGGAACAGGACCTTACAGAATCGAGTTTACGAATATTCCGGCAGGCTATTCGCCTTCGGCGCGAAGCACCGATTCGGTTTTAGGCGGAACTGCAACGAATGCAGGATCGACCGTTCAATTTGTCAATGACGGAACGACTTCAAATGTAAATTTAGCCCTCAATCGCCCGCAGGATTATTGTCAAGACAATCCCGAAATTTGTTCACAGCTTTACGGAATCGGCGATGCCGATCAGACCGAAGCGGTTTTTACCATTCCATACACGGCAGGCAGCACGCGAACGACAGGCGGTGCGCCCGCAACGGATTTTACAACGCCCGGAAACACGAGTTTGGCGACCATAAACCAAGTCGGAACGACTTTCGGAATGGCTTATAACCGCAATTCGAGAACGATTTACGCGGCGGCGAGTATGAAAAAACACGCCAAATTCGGTCCGAACGGAACGGGCGCAATTTATCAGATCAATCGCGGAACCGGAACTGTTTCGCTTTATGCCGACATCAATACGATCTTCGGCGCAAATACGGCGGGCGCGAATCCGCACAACACTGCCGATTACAATACGGATAACGGCAACACGACGTGGAACGCCGTCGGCAAAAGAGCCTTCGGCGGAATGGCAATCTCGGATGATTCGGCGTTTTTGTTCGTCATGAATCTCTCCAACCGCAGAATTTATAAAATCCCGACCAGCGGAACTTTAAATACGACCACGATCACGAACGTCGCATTTCCGACGACAGGTGTTCCGAGCTGTGCAACCGGAACCGATGTTCGTCCTTTTGCGGTCACATATTACGAAAATCAAGTTTACGTCGGCGCGGTTTGTTCGGCAGAATCATCAAACAGCGCGGCAAATCTGCGCGGCTATGTTTATCAGTTAAATCCTTCAACGATGACATTTAACACAACGCCCGTGTTGAATGTTGCTTTGAACTATACGCGTCTCGAAGCTGATCCCGGTGCGGCGGCTGAATGGCAGCCTTGGACGGCGACATTTACGAATCTTGCCGGACAAGGAAATTTCACTTATCCGCAGCCGATGTTGACGGACATCGATTTCGACAACGGCAATATGATTCTTTCTTTGCGCGATCGAATGGGCGATCAAACCGGATATTACAATGCGAGTGATCCGTCGGATGCAAATAATCTGCAAAAAGGAATCACTGCCGGCGATATTTTGCGTGCTTGCGGAAATCCGACCAGCGGTTGGACGCTCGAAAGCAACGGTCGCTGCGGCGGAATCGGTTCTGCACCGCAAAATTCGGGCGAAGGTCCGGGCAACGGTGAATACTATTATCAAGAAAATTATCACCCGAACGGAAATCCGCACGATGAAGCCGGAAACGGCGCGGCACTTCAGCTTCCGGGGCATACCGTAATGGTTGCAACTATTATGGATCCGCCGTATCTTCCGAACGATAATTTTTACGATGCCGGTGGTTTTCGTTGGTTCGTCAATTCGACGGGCGCACAAAATCGCGGTTATATGGCTTATGCGGCGGGCGATTTCGGAAAAGCGAACGGAATCGGAAACGCTGTTCCTTTATGCGATGCCGCACCGATCGAGGTCGGCAATCGTTTGTGGAAAGATTTGAACGGAAACGGCGCACAAGACCCGAATGAACCCGGCATTTCGGGCGCGACAGTTCGGCTTTACAACGCTTCAAATACTTTAGTTGGAACCGCCGTCACGGATGCAAACGGTGAATATTACTTCGTCGGCTCGACCGTTGCCGATACAAATACGACGGACAATATCGGACAAGTAAACGGCGGAATTCTGCCGAGCAGCGCGTATCAGATTCGCTTCGATCTTGCCGCAAATTATGCTTCGGGCGGCGTTTTAAACGGACTCGTTTTGACGACCGCAAACGCAACCGCGCAAGCAGGCGACGATGATTCAAACGATTCGGATGCTGTGAACGTCACCAATCCGACCAACTCACCGGCGGGAACTTTTCCCGTCATCAGCTTCACGACCGGAACGGCTGGTTCAAACAATCACACGCTCGATGTCGGTTTTGAAACATACAGTTTGGGAAACCGCGTTTGGTTTGACACAGACAACGACGGAACGATCGACGCGACCGAGGTCGGAATTCCGAATGTTTCGGTCAGTCTTTTCGCCGATACAAACAACGACAATACGCCCGACAACATCGCATCGCCGATCGGAACGATAACGACCGATACGACCGGATATTACCGTTTCGACGGATTGAACGCGGGAAATTATATCGTCCGCATCAATCCGACAAACTTTGTTTCGGGCGGCGCACTTTTCGGTTATCAATCTTCTGCAATTAACGAAGCCGATCCTGATACGAACGGCGATTCAAACGACAACGGTTTAAATCCCGCAAACTTAAATAATCCGCTTTATTCGACGAATGGAGTTTTAAGCAACAATGTCGTTTTAGGTCCGGGCGCGGTTGAACCGACAGGCGAAACCGATCTCGGCACACTCGGCGCGGGAACGGTCGATAATTTGTCGAATCTGACGGTTGATTTCGGCTTCTATCGTTTAGGTTTGAGCGGAACGGTTTGGAACGATATGGGCGCAGGTGCGCTTTATAATAATGCCGTTTTCGATACCGCAACTGAAACGGTTCGCGGCGGCGTGACGGTTCGCCTTTTCGATTCGGGCGGAACGGAAATTCCCGTCGGTGCAGACGGAATTCTCGGAACAGCCGACGATGCGAATGGTGGAATGGTCACAAATGCAAGCGGCGGTTATGCCTTCAACGGACTTGCGCCGGGCGATTATATCGTCAGAATCACGCCGCCGACTGGAACTTTGAGCAGCTTGCTTTCTGCCGCCGCGCCCGATCCTGACAACAACGTGACAAACGACGACAACGGTGCGCCGGGAAGCGGTGCGACCGCAGGTTTAATCGTCAGTTTGCCGATCACTTTAGCACCGAATACCGAACCGACGATCGTTAATGCAACTGCGACAACGATCAATCCGACGATTGATTTCGGCTTGATCTTCAACTTCAGTTTGGGCAATCGCGTTTGGTTCGACACCAACAACGACGGACGCATCAATGCCGGAGAAGTCGGTCTGGCAAATGTTTCGGTCAGCCTTTTTGCAGACGCAAACGCCGACGGAACGCCCGACACGCCTGCTTCACCGCTTACAACTTTAACGACCGACGCTTCGGGATATTATCGTTTCGATAATCTCGCGGGCGGAACCTACGTCGTCAGAATCAATCCGGCAAATTTTGCAAATGGTGCGGTTTTGGCGGGTTATCAAAACACGAGCGGAAACACGACGGGCGATGTCGATTCGACCGCAACGGCAAACGGAGAAAACGGAATCAATCCGCCGACAGCCGGAAATGCGGTTCAAACGAACGGAATTTTGTCTAACGTCATCACGCTCGGACCGAGTAACACGGAACCGACTGCTGAAACCGATGTTCAGGCTTCGGGACAAGGTTCGGTCGATAATCAATCGGATATGACCGTCGATTTCGGTTTCTTCCGAACTTGTTTATCGGGAACGGTTTGGGCTGACAACGGCGGCGGCACAAACAGCAACAACGGTATTTTTAACGCCGGTGAATTGCCGAGCGCAGGCGTTAGAGTTCAGCTTTACGATTCGGTCGGAAACGAAATTCTCGTCGGACCCGACGGAATTTTGGGAACTTCGGACGATGCTGTCAACGGAATGCAAACGAACACGAGCGGAAATTATTCGTTCTGCGGTTTGGTTCCGGGACAATATCGCGTCGTCGTTCTTCCGAACGGCGGAACTTCCAGTACGCCGACATCGACAAATCCTGACGACAATATTGATAACAACGACGACGGAACGCCCGGAACAGGCACGTTTACAGGACGCGTCGTGAGCGGTTTGGTGACGATCACGCCGGGAAATACGGGCGCATTAGGAAATACGACTGTCACGAATTCGACCGGTTCAACTTCGAATCCGACCGTCGATTTCGGTTTCTTCCTGCCTCCGACATCAGTTGAAATTGCAAGTTTTGAAGCGTTTGCCGATCTTAACGGCGGCGTGAAATTGAATTGGCAGACAGGCGGCGAATCGGAAAATCTCGGTTTCAATATTTACCGCGAAACGAACGGAAAACGCGAGCTTGTAAATTCTTCGCCGATCGCGGGAAGCGGTTTGCGTTCGCTCGTAAATTCGGCGGCGACAGGCGACAGTTATAATTGGTTTGATCCGAAAGGAACGCCGGAAGCGGTTTATTATCTCGAAGATTTGGATATGAACGGCGCGGCAAATCTTTACGGCGCGATCGTTCCGAGTCTGAATTTTTCTGGAATTCGTGAAGAAAATAACTCAAAAGTGTTAAGCGAGTTGAACGAAGCGAATAATTTGCCGAAACAAATCGAATCAATCGAAAAATCTTCCGTCAATGCGAAACAAAAAACGAATGCCAAAGTTCAAGCGGCGATCGCTTCGCAGAACGGTGTGAAGATTTCGGTAAATCACGACGGCTGGTATCGAGTTTCAGCTGAACAGCTTCAAATTTCGGGCTTTGATTTGAATTCAAATTTCGTAAATTGGAAGCTTTACACGAACGGAATCGAGATTCCAATCAAGGTGAATTCCGATCTTTCGATCGAATTTTTCGGTCGTGGAGTCGATACGCTTTACACGGATAAACAAGCTTATTATCTCGTCAACAGCGATTCTGCCGGACAGCGCATACGCAATGTAAAAGGCGGAAGAAGCGGATTAACATCAACCGTTTCAAGCTTTATGAGCACAGTCAAACTTAAAGAAAGAACGACTTATGCTTCGGGATTTTTGAACGGCGATGACGAAAATTGGTTCGGCGCACTAATTTTGGCAAGTGCCGCGACTGACCAGAATTTGACGGTTTTCAATCCCGATCAAAACGGTCAGGCACGTTTGAGTGTCAAACTGCAAGGTTTGACGATGAGCGATCATTCGGTCAGCATCAAATTCAACGACATCGATCTCGGAAGCGTCAGTTATTCGGGACACGATAATCAAACTTTCGATTTCGATATTCCGATGTCGTCCGTTCTTGAAGGAAGCAATAATGTTTCGCTTCGGTCGATTGGCGGAAGCTCGGATATGAGTTTTGTCGATTCGATCAGTTTGAATTACGCGCGGCAATACAAAGCGCCGAACAATCGTTTGCGCTTTACCGTTTCCGCCGGAGAAATTGCGAAGATCAGTCATTTTATGTCGGATATTGTCGATGTTTATGAGATTCGCAACGGAAAAGTTTCCGAACAGCTCGAAACGGAAACCGAAAAAGGCGGCGGAATTCGTAGTATCAATTTGATGCCTGCAAACTATGACCGCGAGTTTATTCTGATGGCAAGTTCGCAAGCCGAAAGCGTTTTGTCGGTCGAAGCGAACACGACTTCGGATTGGAAAAATGCGACGAACCGCGCCGATTTCGTCATCGTTGCGCCGCGCATTCTGCAATCGTCGGCGGAACGTCTGGCAGAACATCGAAACGCTCAAGGATTGCTCACGAAAGTCGTTCTCGTCGAAGATTTATATGACGAATTCACTTTCGGTGCGCATTCACCCGAAGCCGTCAAACAGTTTTTCCAAGCAACGAGAAACTGGAAAACCGCGCCGAAATTTGCGCTGCTTTTCGGCGATTCAAGCTACGATATGCGCGGATATTTGGCGACCGTCAATCGTGATCTCGTGCCGACGAAATTGCTCGACACGTTTTCGATGGAAACTGCGAGCGATGCTTGGCTGGCGGATTTCAATGGCGACAATGTCGAAGACATCGGACTCGGCAGAATTCCGGTCATCAATCAAACCGATGCCGACCGCGTGGTTGATAAACTGATTCGTTACGACGCACAGGCAGCGTCGGAAAAATCCGATCTTCTCATCGCCGATAACGGATTTTGGGGCGGAATCGTCAACGTGCGCGAGTCGCTGCCGGATGATGTTTCAGCAACGATGATCAATCGCGCTTCGATGAACGATGCGGAAATGCGTTCGCAAATCTTGCAGAAATTCAACGAAGGTCCGACCGTCGTCACATATTCGGGACACGGAACGCCGACATTCTGGACGAATGCGAACATTTTGCGTGCCGATGATGCGGGAGTTTTGGCAAACGAAAAGCTGTCTTTCTATATGTTTATGACCTGTCTGAACGGTTATACGCACAATGAAAACGGCGACAGTTTGGCGGAAACGATGCTGAAATCGAACAACGGCGCGGTTGCCGTTTGGTCGTCTTCAGCCGTCACTTTCCTAGAAGGGCAATTGCCTGTCAGCCAAACCGTGACGAGCCGAATCTTCAACGGCAAACAGGAACGTCTCGGAAATATTCTTCGTGCCGGAAAGCTCAGCACGGACGACAATTTCGTCAGACGAACATGGCTTTTGATCGGCGATCCGACGATCATCGTTCATTAAAAGCCGAACTTGAATTTACGGGTAAAGAGCATCCCGTAAAATAAAACAGCGGTCGGTTTCCCGAATCGACCGCTGTTGTTTTTTATAAAATTGAACGATTTTCACCGTCACACTTGATTTTTTCGTTTATCGTTTTATAATTTAAGTTTCCCTGTGGCTGGGTAGCTCAGCTGGTTAGAGCATTGGATTCATAACCCAAAGGTCGGGAGTTCAAGTCTCCCCCCCGCCACCAAAAACATTTTATTATCAAAGTTTAAGAATCGATTTTATTCGATTCTTTTTGCTTTTTCAGACGCTTTTCTTCTCTTTCGTTCCAATGCTCTTTTCGATGACAATTCGCACATAAAACGCGGCATTTAGCAATTTCTTCCAACAAAGCTTTCATACTCGGTCGGTCGCGCCGTGTGCTGACGGAAAACTTTTTTTGATTTGGATCGATGTGATGAAACTCCAAACAAGCCGGATGATTTTCACCGCAAATTTCGCAAGAAAGCGATTTTTTATATTCTCTGAACCATTCTTGAATTTTTCCGTCGTAATTTCTCACATAGCCGATATGTTTTAATTTATTTTTTTGATACCAGCGTTTTTTATATTCACGCTGATATTCGCGCTTTTTATCTTCATCTTTGAAAGGCATATTTTTCAATATTTTTTCATTTGATTGATAAACTCAAAGAAAATTTTGCGGTTTTGACGTTTCCGGTCGGTCGTTTGCGGACATAAACGAGATAATCGCCGGTTTCGGGCGCGGTAAAAGTGTAATCGTCGTAATAATCGCGTTCGGTTTCGAGTTCAAACCCGTCGCCGGCGAGATCGAAATCGAAAAACTTGCCTTTCGGCGCGGAAGTTACTTTCAAAGTTATTTTTTGTCCGGCTTTTGCGCCGAAGACATATTCCATTTGCTCGTCGTTTGAAAGCGTTCCGGTCAAAACGATGCTCGATTTTCCTTTGGCGAATTTAACGCGGTTCGGCTCGGCTTTGCCGCCGTTTTGCGCGAAAAGATTGATCGAAAAAAGCAGCGTTAAAGCGGCGATGATAATTAATTTGGTTTTCATAAATTTATTCTCCTCCGATGTTTGACGCGATTTTAAAGCTTTTTTGTTAAAATGCAATCTATGAAAAATCTAACCATTCCGCGTCCCGAAAAAGACGAATACAACGAATTTTATCAAGGCTACGTTTCGCAGGTAAAAAATGAACAAATTTTGCACGAACTCGAAACGCAAATCTC